>JAFTRB010000101.1 GCA_017462445.1 Clostridia bacterium | reverse complement strand
TAGGCGGAGCACAGCCGAGGAACGACGTGACGAAGGGATCTTGTACCCCCAAGCCTCCCTCCGGGAGGGAGGTGGGCACGAGCCTGCGAGTGACGGAAGGAGAGTGCGAAAAGTCTTGTACCCTCTGAGCAAGGCCTCTCCAAAATATTCGCCCTACCAACCTAACACAACCAAGCGCAGCAATTCCCCCAGCCGCACGCCTTCTCCCTCACCCGACTCCGTCGGGAGCTCCCTCCCGGAGGGAGCCTTGAAAAGAGATCCTTCGACTCCACTCCGTTCCGCTCAGGATGACACCCCCTTGCTTCAAGTTGCTCACTATGGCTTTCTCTTCTGACCACTGAACACTGAACACTGACCACTGAACACTATACTTTCTGGGTTATCCTACACGGACCGCCCTAACGCCGGTCCCTACAACACTAACCACTGAAAAAAACAGAGCCGCAATTACTTGCGGCTCTTGTAAACAATTATTTGCACAAATCTGCGAAAATCTTAACACGGGGCAGGTTTATGCGGTTTTTCAGAGGCATCAGATGCCCATCAGAAGCTCGGAGACTCCGCAGGCAAAGCTGAGCTTTTCGTTCATCATATCGGCATATGCGTCATACTCTGCCTTGTATATGTCAAACCTATCGACCTGGTTCTTGAAGCTGTCAAGCTCGGGGTCGGTGCGGAAGAAGCCTATTACATACTCAATGTGGGAGAGCGCAAGGTCTGTAGTGTCGATGTTCTTGCCGTACATTGTTCCGTCCTGAACATATCTCTCCAGAGTCTGCATATTCCTGTTGATTGTGGAAAGCGAGCGCTTACCGCGCTTGATAGGACCGTCGGGCTCTATGGGCTTCTCCTCACCGCGCTTGTCGGCGGTAGTTACCCAGTCTGCCATATTAGTCCACTCATAGCCGACATCTATGTTCTCGTTGCCGGGCTCAAGCCACTCGATTACAACCGCGCACTTGAACTCGATCATACCGCCATCACCGATAACTATTCTCCTGTACTGGTTTCTGGGGTTCTCGGGATAGCCACCCATGCTGGTCGACCAGTCAGGACCGGCAGTACCTCTGTCACCCTTGAGGAAGAAGTCCTCCTCGCCTGTGGTGGTCACATAGAACTTATGGGAGGTGTTCTTGGATACGATGGTCATTCTTACGGTGTTTGTAATCGTGGAGCCCCTCTTTGTATAGAGCATCATCGTGCGACCGTCGGTGGAGATTTCATAGCTGATACTGTTAGTATCGATATGGGCAAACCAGCGCATCTCCTGCATTCCGAAGAACTGAGCCTCATCCTGTACGATAAGAGTCTTTCTGTCGTTGGTAAGGAGCATTCCGCGGTACGCATACTGCGCAAAGCCGCCATAGACATCGGTTGTATCATTAATTACATAGGAGCCAAACTTGTCGGAATAGGTTTCTGTTATATGTCCCACTCCCGTAAGATCCTGACCGAAGGGAAGCTTCTCAGGCTGGCCAACCATAGCCAGAACATTATTTCCCTCTGTGTTCATTCTGTAGTAGCGGTATCTTCCCTCTCCGCCGAAATACTGGTAGGCGTTGTACTGGTCCGCGCCAAGGTCGGTGATCCAGATAACACCCTTGTTGTAGTAGGCGAACGCGCCACAGTCAATCTGACCGTGGGAAACCGTGTTAGGACCGCTTATCATACCTGCGAAGAGCGCGCCCTTATCCCAGGAGCTTCTGGTTGTGAATACATCGATACCGGAGCTGTAATAGTCAAGGGGCAGCTCGGAGCCAAGCTCCTCGCCATCGGTCTCGAAGGGATACCAGAGCATATCGCTCCAGGAGTAGCCCTTGCCGTTGAGATTATGAATCTTACGAATACCGGCAAGAACGGGGTCATTAAGCATCTGGGATACGAAATAGAAGTGAGATGTATCGGTGGATGCTGCAATACCGCTATCGTGGTAGGAGAAGCCCTTGAAGTCGGAGGACATAATGTTACAAGCGAAGTAACAGGTCTTATCAATTCCCCAGGTATTCTCAAAGCCGTAGGTCGAGCCGGTGGCCGACTGCAGACCCATAAGACCTAGGAACATGGAGTTTGTACCGTAGCCCCAGTAGCCGGGGCCCTCAACATACGCGCCATCGGGAGCATACTGAGAAAGACCGTAGTTGGCAAAGGACTCGATATTCATCGAGATAAGGCTGGCAGCCTCATCCTTGTACTTGTCATTTTCAAGAAGCATAAGCGAGCCAAGCCACATTCCGGCTGTACAAACAGCGTTCCAGTTGTTTGCCATTGTGGAATAGAAGTAGACATCGCCCTGGGGACGAGTCCAGCCGTGGGGCTGCTTTGTAGAGGAGAGATAACCCATATGCACGCCATTCTTGTAAAGAAGGTCCTGCAGATAGGAGACGCTGTAATAATCGGAGCTCTCGGCAAGCTCGAGGACACCGTTGTAGATCCAGTCGAAGGCAAGCGAGTAATATTGGGTTGCGTCGGCGGTGTTAAGGAAGTGACCGGGACACCAGTGGTTCCAGTTACCAAGCTTGACAAGTATCTCGTATACGCACTGCGCAAGCTTGATATCACCGGTTATAGCATAGCCAAAGGCGATATCTCTTGCCCAGCCGAGAGTGGTCTGGGACTCGCCCTGACGGCCGCCGGCGGGATCATAGCCGTTTGTGCTTACGTGGGGGTATTCAAGGAGGGCAACATTCTTGTCATTCGCCTTGAAGCCTACCCATTCCTCGTACCTCTCTATCATAACCGGAACCTGCTCATAAACCACATTGCCGTTCTCGTCAACCAGGTTGGTCATCTTCTGATTACCGTTGTTATCGTAAGAGGGTCTGCCGTCAACAAGAAGGGGTACCTTTACGGGATCGCCGTTCTTGTACATCTGCTCGCCATTCTCGTCAAGCACAGGCTCGGAATAGGAGGGCTTGGCAAGCATCTCATAAAGCGAGTAGGAGCGATTTACAAGATCGGTCAGGGCCTTCTGTATGTTTACATCGTAGGTAACATCCTTTTCGTCGGGAACACCGTCGGTGTAGGCGCTGTAGATTTCCTGAAGAAGGGCAAATCTCTCGCCATCTGCAACGAGATACGGGTGAGTGAAGTTCTGGGTATGCTCTA
Source organism: Clostridia bacterium (assembly GCA_017462445.1). The sequence goes on along the minus strand of JAFTRB010000101.1, from coordinate 6,597 downwards.
CCGCATTCTCGTAAATCGTCTCGGCATCGGCATAATCGAAGATGAACTGCTTCATCAGGTCCATCATAGCCTCAAGACCTGTATCACGGCTTACAATGTTGTCTACCCTCGCCACGATCACAAGGCCCATATCGTCATAGGTGAGATAGAAGCCGGGGAGAAGAGTCTCAACATCGTCCATCGCAATTACAGGATACTGCTTGCCGTTTTCGGCGGTGACATATGCGGGAGCTGCCGAGAGTGTGACAACCTCGCCCGCAACGGTGGCAACATTTCTGCCTATCGTTATGTAGGCGGCATCGGTGCCGGTGGATATATCATAGGACTTGCCGTCCTCGTGAACATAGTAGGGATAGCCTACATAGCCAAGAAGAATTTCAAGCGGAACATATATTTTGCCGTCAATCTCACGGGGGCCGCCGTAGGTTCCGTCATAAATCTTTTCGGTCTCGCCCTTGAAGATCATATTGTCAACGCCAACCTTCATAACCAGGGCGGTATCAAAGGCGTTGAGCGAATCGCCCTGAGCGCCGTTGCCGGATACATCAACGACCTTTGCCTGGTTCTCGTTTACAAGGTAGCCGTAGCCATACTCGTCAAGCTCCTCCTCGGTCATAGGCTCGGTGACGTCGTGGTAAACACGGAGGTTATCCAGGCACCAGGACATACCCCACTTGCTCTCGGGGATATTCGGGCCAAAGCCGAAACGGAGAATGTCAAGACCGATGTAGCCCTTAGCCATCTCCTCGAAAATATTTCTCTTGGTTACTGCGTTTTCGCCCTCGCCAAGGGTAATCTCAACAACCAACTGTCCGTTCGCAAGTAGCTCCTCGTCGGTGTAGTCATAGACAATACGTACGGGAACCCACTTGTCAACAAGCTCTACGCTCTGGCCGGTGAACTGACCGAAGGGATAAAGCCTGTTCTCCTTAACTCCAAGGAGGGGTATATTACGGCCATTTGTCGAAGCGCCCTCAAGACGGGAATAAAGAATGTTTCCGTTCGGGTCAAAGTAGTCATCCGCCATAATATCGAACTCTATATACACCTTATCGGTCTTGGGCGGATCCTTGAATTGAAGCTGAGCAAAGCCGTCGTTGGGGGTAAGCACCTCAAATCTTGCAAAATAGTTGTAATCGTAGGACACGGTAAGCTCGCGATCGATGAAGTAGTTGTTACCCTTCATGATCTGGCTCTTTGTACCAAGTCCGTTGTAGACCTCCCAGCCGTCGCCGAAATCACGGTTGTAAACAACCACCGGCTTCTTTTCGGTCTCGCCCTCGCCTCCCTCGGTCTCCGCTGAAGCAAACACAGCAAAGCAGGAAACCAATGTAGCAAGCATCAGAATCAGCGAAATAAGTCTTGTTAGCTTGTTTTTCATTTTCTATCTCCGTTTTCTTTTTTGCGTTTTTCTGTCAAAACCACCCATAAGCACCACGGCTTATGACCGCGCTCCGCGGTACGCCTCCGCAGAGCTGCACAGATTATTATACAGATAAATCCTACCATAAAACCGCCATTAAGTCAATAGTAAAAAAATAAAATAAAGAAAAAAAGGAAGGTTGCACAAATAAACATTATCCCCGATGTGAAAAATGACAGAAAAAAGGTGAATGCAGAAGGAAGGCGGAGGGGTGTTTACCGTTTACCGGGTAAGCCCGGCAAAAAAGCAAGGCATAGCCACTAAAAGGCAAGCCACATTAATGCCTCCCTCCGGGAGGGAGGTGGCACGAGCCTGCGAGTGACGAAGGGAGAGCGCGAAAAGCCTTGTACCCTCTCTGCAAGCCCAGCCCACCAAAAGCAAGCCACACCAACCAAGCCTCCCTCCGGGAGGGAGGTGGCACGAGCCTGCGAGTGACGGAAGGAGAGCGCGAAAAGCCTTGTACCCTCTCTGCAAGCCCAGTCAATCAAGAGCAAGCGATAGTTAAGCCTTCTCCAGTGGGATGAAAGTAAAGATATCCGCTTGCGCGTCTATCTTGGTATGAGGTGTCAACCAAAGCCTTGCCCCCACAAAGCAAGCCCAGCCCACAGCCCACTACCTACTGCCTACTAACCACTGAACACTGAACACTGAACACTCTTCTCCCCCAAAAATAAAGCCGCCCACGAAGGGCGGCTGCATGCGAAAAATTATTTTTTATCAAAAGAAACGCTTGTGTCGATATCCACAAGTCTGCCAAGAACGGTGGAATATACCTGGACCGTTACGGGACGTCTGCCAAACATACGGTAGATTGCCTCGCTGTAATAGGAGAGCTGCTCGCTATGAGCATCGTTCATCTTTTTCCTTGTCAGCTCATAGCTCTTTTCCTCCGCCCTTGTAAGCCTGTCGGTCTTGTAGTCAACCAGGTGAAGCGCTCCGTCCTCGTCCTCTATGATGCAGTCGATGACTCCCTGAACGAGTATCTCCTCGCCTGCATATTTTGTCCTGCCCTCCTCCGTCTCGGTGAACATTTCAGCAGGGAGCTTGACATTGAAACGAAGCTCGCGATAGAGCCTGACTCCCCCACGCATAAGGGCAAGAAGATCGGACTTAATGAATAACTCCAGCTCTCCAAGAAAAATTCTTTCTACATCCTTTGCGGACAGGAAGCCCAGCGCTTCGAGACGATGAAGCTCAAACTCCAGCCCGTTATTGATTAGCGACTCTATATCAAAGAACTGCATGAACAGGTGGGTGGAAATGCCGCGCTTTGCGCTGCTGTCGCTCTCCTCGCCGCCCATAAATTCGGGAAGAACATTAAGTCCGGGGAAGCGAAGGGCCGCCCTTTCCTTCTCTATTCCGTCATCCTCAAGCCCGTCAAGCACTCTGGGATAAAGCACAGAGACCGCCATCTTCTCGGGCAGCTCGGTCATATACTCGCGAGGGTACTCAAATGTAAACCTTTGTTTAAGTTTTTCAACATCAAGAGGGGTGTATTCCCTGCATTGAGTGCTACCCGTGTCAAGTTTTCCACCATTTTCGAGCAAGGACAGCGTCTCTCCTTCGCAGTCGGGCGAGAGAGCTTCAGGCAGCCTTTCTACAAAGGCGGCGGGCGGGATAACATCAATATCACGGCTTGCAAGAAGCATTTTCAGGGGGGAGGTGAGCTCATAAACACTGTAATCCGAGAGGTATTCCCTGTCTATTGCGGACTCCTCCAGCAGCTTTTCGGTATCCTTGCTGCTTGTCCCAACGATATAGAGCCTCTCGCGCGCTCTCGTCAGGATAACATAAAGCACCCTCGACATCTCCTCCACCTCTGCCCGTCTAGAATACTCCTTTATAATCGGGCGAGTGGAATTCCTGACCAGGGCGAGCCCACCCTCGGTCCTTGTGGGCAGACCGATGCCAAAATGCTCGACATACTCAAACCTTGTGGGCATCTCCCCACCGCCTCCGCCAATGCCCTGCTCGGGGCTGACAAAGAATACCACGGGGAATTCAAGCCCCTTCGAGCCGTGGGCAGTGATGATGCTGACCTCCGCCTCCGCCTTTGGAGCCTCTCTTTTATCCATCGAGTTGTTTCTCGCGGTTATGCTGTTAATATAGTTAATGAAGTTGTAAAGTCCCTTGAAGGAGGAATGCTCAAAGCTCCTTGCCGACTCATAGAGTCGCATAAGCTGGTCTTTAGAGCCCTCCCTTGCTCCAAGAGAGAGCAGCCCCGTCTCGTGATAGAGGCGTATCAGAAGGACATCGGTCGGCGTACCCTCCGCCAAAAGGCGGTATCTTGCAATGTCCTCCGCAAATTTTACACCCTTTTCAAACTCGGGGTGCTTCTCCACATAACGAAGAAGCGAGGCGTACAGAGTAAATCCCCCCTCGGCTCGCATTGCCGAAAGCTCGTCGGGAGTAAACTTATAAAGAGGCGAGAGCATAAGAGCCGCAAGATAGATATCCTTGCTTGGGTTATCTATACTGTTAAGGAGGGAAAGAGCAAGAAGAATTGTGGGATTTGTAAAGAATTGTGTACGCTCGGCAAGCACCGCCGGAATATCCTTTTCTGCCAGCGCATCCCTGTAAATCTCAGCACGCCCCCTGGCCTTTCTTATGATTATGGCAATATGCTCGGGCTTTATCGGCCTGCCATCGTTGAGCCTTCCGCTCTCCAGAAGCTCGGCAATCTTCTCCGCCACAAGAGTGGCGGTTGCCTTATCCGGGTTTACCCTTCCCTGCCCCAGCGACTTGTTTCTGTCATTAAGCGGCGCAAGGTTGATAAGGCACAACTCCGGCCTCCTGTAAGGCGGCTCACACTCGGGGCGCGACCTGTATTTTGCAGAGACGAGCCTGTCCTCGGGAACATACTCAATGCACTTGCGCAGGTGGTAGAAAATTTTGTCAAAGACCGAGTTTACAAAATCAATTACCCCGGCATCACAGCGGAAGTTGTCCGACATATAGATAGTAGCGACCTCGCTCCCCTCCGAGGAGCTGATCTCGGGGTATTCCCTCTTCATTGCGGCAAAAATATCTGCCGCCGCGCTGCGGAACTTGTATATCGACTGCTTGATATCTCCGACCATAAAGCCGGCAGAGGGGCTTGTGATAGCGCGGAATATCTTATCCTGGAGGCTGTTGACATCCTGGTACTCATCGATGTAGACCGCCCGATAGGTCTCCCTTTGAAGTCGGGCTATGTCGGTCAGCTCACCGTCCTGCCAAAGAAGCTCATAGGCATACCTCTCCAGATCGGCAAAATCCGCTATGCCGATTCTGATTTTTTCCTGCCTGTAAAGCCTGTCAAAATGGCGGAGAACACGCATCAGTGTCGACAGTATTCTGTACAGGTCCCTGTATACAATTCGCCAGTGCCCGCTCTCGGCAAAGAAGAAGTCCTTGTCCATCTTCTCCAGCCTCTTCTTAAATTCGGCGCGCACATGGGTCGTGGGTGGCAGTGACGGGTCTGTATTTGACACCGAGCTTGGCTGCTTTCTGTTGCGAATAAGCTCACGAAGCTCGTCATAGCTGCCGTCGCAGGCGGTTATAACCCTGTCAAGGAAGTCAATATCCTCGGCAAGCATAGCGCGTATTTTCTGAACCTTAGCGCCGCCCAGCCCCTCCATCTCACAGAGCATTGACCGATAGACCGACCGATAATGCCCGCACATCTCGCGCAGCCTCTCTATTGCATAACCGCCTAATCCGGTCCTCTCAACCCCGACAAACCTCTCGGGATCGTATTCCTCCACAAGCGGCGCAATAGCCTCAACACCCTCATAGGCGTTGCGAGTGGTGCTGTAAAGCATTCTTAAAATAACCGAAAGGTCTGCCTGCCTACCGTTGTCGGTGAGCGCGTCGCAAGCCTCGGCTATCTCGGCGGGAGAGGCAACCTCGGGGAGCCTTCCCTCATACATCTCGCTAAGCATTCCGTCAAGTAGCTGCTCGGCAACCAGTTCCGCCTCGGCGGAGTCGGGCACACGGAAGGCGGGGGTGAGCCCCAGCCGCTCGGGGTATTGCCTTACAAGCTCGGAGCAAAAGGCGTCTATCGTGCAAATTCTTGCCCCGGGTAGCATACGGAGCTGGGCCTCCAGACGGGTATTGCCCGGGTCCTCCTCCAGCCTGTCCTTTATCTCCTTACCTATCCTGTCCCTTAGCTCCCCCGCCGCAAGACGGGTGTAGGTAACTATAAGCATATCCTGTATATCAACAGGATCATTTTTATCAAGTATCGAGGTGAGTATTCTCTCGGTGAGCACAGCCGTCTTGCCCGAGCCTGCCCCCGCAGAAACAAGAAGAGTCTTTTTCCTCTCGGCTATCGCCCTCGCCTGCATAGGAGTCCATACCCTCTCCTCTTTTTTCTCTGTATTCTCAAGCAGTATTTCCTCTGCCATATCTATCTCCGCAATCTTTTATTTACATTTTTGCGCCTTTAACCGGCGAATAACTTAACACGGGCAGGCTCAAAGCTCAAATTGCCTGATAGGCTTTATTGCCGGACCGTCCTCATATTCCCTCACCTCGCCAAGGGCAAAGAAGCCCTGATGGGAGCATAGCCGCACCCTCTCTCCGAGGGGGAAATCCACCCCTATCTTCTTAAGATATATCTCCAGGCCGCATTTTGCAAGGCGGGTAAAGAACTCTGGAAGGACGACCGAAGGATAAGCCTTGAATATATCCTCAACAGGGAGAACATTGGCAAGCCTCTCCTCCTCGCTCATTCCTTCAAGCTCGGAAAGCGTATGCGCCTGCGATTTGGGATAGCCCGAGGCGCTGAGCCTCTCCAGGCTTGCCATTGCTCCGCCACAGCCGAGATAAGCGCCAATATCCGCGCAAAGCGTTCTTATATATGTGCCCTTCGAGCAGCGGACATCAAGAAAATAGTCTGTGTCGGTAAGCCTTCTTGCCTCTATCGAGTAGACGGTAATTTTTCTTGCCTCCCTCTCAATCTCCTTGCCCTCTCTGGCAAGCTCATACAGCTTTTTTCCCCCGACCTTCAAGGCGGAGTACATAGGCGGCGTCTGCATAATCTCGCCAATATGATGGGAAACAGCAGCCAAAACCTCCTCCTCGGTCGGTATCCTGTCGCTTGTGGAGAGTATTTCCCCCGTGGTGTCCTCGGTGTCGGTGGTGATGCCAAGCCTCAGCGTCGCTCCATAATGCTTATCCGCCGTGAGCAT
>JAFTRB010000100.1 GCA_017462445.1 Clostridia bacterium | reverse complement strand
TACGAAAGGTTCTTCGATGCCTTTGGAATTCAGCTTAAGTATGGCTTGTACTCCGACTTCGGCGCGCACAAGGATGTGCTGAAGGATCTTATACTCTTCCACAGCTCGAACGAGCAAAAATATGTATCGCTCAAGGAATATGTTGCAGGCATGAAGGAGGAGCAGAAGGCCATTTATTACGCCTCCGGAGAGAGCATAGACAAGATTGAAATCCTTCCGCAGGTTGCTACCGTGAAGGCGAAGGGCTATGAGGTATTATATCTTACCGACGATGTGGACGAGTTTGCGCTCCGCGTGCTTGGCACCTATGAGGAAAAGGAGTTCAAGAATGTGACCGCCGAAGCGCTGGATCTTGCCACCGAGGAGGAGAAGGCGGCAGAAAAGACCGCAAATGAGGCGCAGGAGGAAATGCTCGGCAGAATGAAGGAGGCAATCGGTAAGGTTAGCCAGGTCAGATTTAACAGTTCGCTGGTTGATTACGCCGTATGTCTCTCCAGCGAGGGCGATCTTTCGGTTGAAATGGCAAAGATCTTGCGTAAGATGCCCGGCAGTGAGGATATGGGCGTACCGGACGCCAGCGTCATCCTGGAGATCAATATGAACCATCCAATTGCAGACAAGCTAAAGGCGCTTGCCGAGGCAGGTGACAACGAGAAGCTTGAAAAATACGCAAGGCTTCTCTATGCGCAGGCATGCTTGATTGGCGGAATTGCAATCGATGAGCCACAGGAGCTTACAAAGCTTATCTGCGAGCTTATGGTATAATTTCTTCCTATATATAAAATAAGACATAGTTTTCAAGGGTTAGTCGGACCTCGGCTAACCCTTTTTCGTTGGAAAAATGTAGTATTTTGCTTTTGAAAGGTTTTATTTTGTTTGGAAAAGGCAAAATAAGAAAAAAATTTGGAGCAAGCAATGAATATTCAATCCAAAGCCGAAGCAAAACCCTTTGGTATCAAGGATAAGCTAGGCTATCTATTCGGTGACTTCGGCAACGATTTTACCTTCATCCTGTCTTCTTCCTTTCTTTTGAAATTCTATACAGATGTAATGGGGGTTGCGCCCTGGATAGTTGGTGTTGTTATGACACTCGCCAGGTTTGTTGACGGAGTTACGGACATAACAATGGGAAGAATCGCAGACAAGGCAAGGCCAAGAGCCTCGGGTAAATTCAAGCCTTGGATTATAAGGATGTGCATACCGGTCGCTATATCCTCCTTCCTGATTTATCAAAGCGGGCTGCGTGATATGCCGATGGGCTTCAAGATCGCTTGGCTGACAATTACCTATATACTATGGGGCTCATTCTTCTACACTTCAATCAATATTCCCTATGGCTCTATGGCATCTACAATATCGGGTGAGCCCGAGGACAGACAGTCGCTATCCACATACAGGAGCATGGGAAGCGCGCTGGCGGGACTTATTATAGGTGTAGGAGTTCCCTTGTTTGCCTATAATACCCTGGAGGGGCAGGCGGTTTTGTCTGGCGAGCGATTTACAATTATCAGCGGAGTGTTCTCCATTCTTTCGATTGTATGCTACCTGCTGTGCTACTTCCTGACCACAGAGCGAATAATTGTTTACAATTCGGAGCATAAGAGCAGGGGCGTGTTAAATTTACTTGCAAAGAGTATAAAAAATCGCGCGCTGATATCTATTATAGCCGGCTCGGTTGTTATGCTGCTTTCCCAGCTGACAATGCAATCAATGGCAAACTATGTATACCCGAATTATTACGGAAATGTGGGCGCCCAATCGGTTTCCACGGTAGTTATGGTTGGCGGTATGCTGATAGCCGCAGGAGTAGCAAAGCCCTTAGCCCGAAGATTTGGGAAGGCAGAAATTAGCACCGTTTCAAATCTGGCAGCCTCCGCAGTGTGCCTCCTGCTTGCAATAATAAGGCCTGAAAATGTATGGGTGTATGTGGGGCTGAGCGCCGTAAGCTGGTTAGGCCTCGGTATATTCACGATGGTTTCCTGGGCGCTGATAACCGATGTGATAGACGACGCGCAGCTTAAACACGGAGTACGCGAGGATGGCTCGATCTATGCCATATACTCCTTTGCAAGAAAGCTGGGACAGGCTGCCGCAGCAGGGCTATCCGGTCTTTTGCTGACACTTGTTGGTTATACAGAGGATACAGCCTTTGAGCCATCTGTACTATCCGGAATATTCAATATTTCCACCATCCTGCCCGCTATCGGCTTTTTGCTTCTTGCCATAATTCTCGGACTTTGGTATCCATTAAAAAAGGGTGTGGTCAACGAAAACGCTATGCGTCTTTCAAAAATCCATACCGAGGAATAATTCCTCCCCCTGCACCGGTATTCTTTTGCAGGGGGATTTTTTACATTCTGTATAACACAGAACATTAATTATATTTTTTAACCTAAACCCTTTGACTTATTAATATATGTATGGTATAATTGATATGATAATTTTTTAGAGGAGGATAAATTGGCAAGCGTTTTATTTAAGAAGTTCAAGGAATCGCTTATTTCGGTTTTGCCGATCGTTGCGATTGTTTTTATTCTAAGCCTTACCCCTTGGGTCAACCTCTCTGGTGAAGAGCTAGCTGCCTTCCTTATCTCCAGTCTTCTGCTTATCTTTGGCATAGGGCTTTTCAACCTGGGAGCGGATTTAGCAATGACTCCTATGGGCGAGCATATCGGAGCAGGTCTTACCAAGCTTAAATCCCTGGCTCTTTTGCTTGGCGTATGCTTTACCATGGGCATCCTTATCACTGTCGCAGAGCCAGACCTTTCTGTTCTGGCAGGTCAGGTCAGCGCAATTATAAATAGCACAGCTTTGATTGTTACAGTCGGTGTGGGCGTTGGGGCTTTTTTACTCCTTGCCATACTGAAGATCGTATTCCGCAAGTCGCTCTCCAGCATGCTGATGTTCTTCTATATGTGCCTCTTTGCCTTTTGCACACTGCTTTTCATCAGCGAAAATGACCCCCTCATCCCCTTGGCATTCGACTCGGGCGGAGTAACCACCGGCCCGATTACCGTTCCATTTATTATGGCATTGGGTGTTGGTATAGCCGGCACGATCGGAGGAAGGGACTCGGGAGAAAATTCCTTCGGCCTTATTGCTCTTTGCTCGATAGGCCCAATGCTGGCTGTGCTTATTCTTGGCTGCACCGTTACCGGTGATATTCCCTCCTTCCCCGCTGAATATGGCTTGGATTCGAGCATTGGAAACATTCTACATACTCTGCTTGAAACTGCCAAGGAGGTTGCTCTCGCCCTGGGGCTGATCGTAATCTTCTTCATAATACTTCAGCTTCTATGCCTGAAGCTCCCCAAAAAGAAGCTGATGCAGATATCCATTGGAATTGCGTATACATTCTTTGGCCTTGTTATATTTCTTTCGGCGGTAAAGATAGGCTTTATGCCAGTCGGCTCTAAGCTTGGAACCGAGCTGGCAAAGAACCCGGTTCTGGCTGCTGTTATTGCCTTTGTAATCGGTCTTGTCGTTGTCTTGGCAGAGCCCGCAGTACATGTCCTTAACAAGCAGGTCGAGCAGATTACCGAGGGGACCGTGTCAAGAAAATCGATGATGATTGCCCTTTCCTGCGGCGTAGGAGCTGCCATTTGTCTTTCCATTATCCGCATTATATTTGACTTCAGTATTCTCTATTATCTGATCCCCGGATATCTGATTTCACTGGGATTATCCTTCTTTGTTCCAAAGCTTTACACGGCGATTGCCTTCGACTCCGGTGGAGTTGCAAGCGGTCCTTTGACATCAACCTTTATACTTCCTATGGCGGTTGGAGTCTGTTGCGCTCTGCAGGGGCCTGACAAAATTCTTGCAGATGCCTTCGGTATCGTAGCTATGGTAGCTATGGCGCCGCTTATTTCCATACAGCTATTAGGATTTAAGTCGGTTATGGAGACAAAGCTTCGCAGCTCCGCGCAGCTCAAGAGGATCCTTAATGCATCCGATGAGCAGATTATTGACTTTATGTAAGGAGGTTATATGGCAAAAACAAAAAAACCTACTGCTATTGAAGGCAAGGGAGACTCCATTAAGGCTCCCGACAAAATGCAGCTTCTGTTCACTGTTGTAAACAGAAAAAAGGCTGACTTTTACGCGGATCTTCTACAAAGCTTTGAGGTCAACTTCCAAACCATTATTTCGGCTCACGGTACTGCGGGAACAGAGGCTTTGCAGATGCTGGGACTTGACGACTCGGAAAGATCGGTAATTATCAGCGTAATTCGGCGCGACCGAGCTAAGGCGGCGCTTGATATGCTGGATGAAAAATTCAAGTCTGTTAAAAACGGCAAGGGAATCGCCTATACCGTTCCTATAAAAAGCACCATTGGCGTGGCAATCTACCAATTCTTATCAAACAAGACAGGAGGTATTTTCGGATGAGCAATTACTCCCACGAGGTTATATTCTGCATTGTAAATGCCGGCTTCACCGATGAGGTTATGGATGCCGCCCGTGAGTATGGCGCAAGAGGCGGCACAGTTATCCGCGCAAGAGGCACGGCAAATGCCGAGGCCGAGAAGCTGTTTGGTATTTCTATCCAGCCCGAGAAGGAAATAGTTATGATCCTCGTTGATAGCGCTATAAAGGAGGATATACTCCATGCGCTTTACAAGGCTGTTGGTCTCCAGACTCCAGGACAAGGCATTGCCTTCTCTCTCCCTGTTGAAAGCGTAGTCGGTCTTTCCACCAGCTCCACAGAAGCTACAATGGCGGAATAATTAATAAGCCTCCTTATATCTGAAAGCGGAGACACCGCCAATGGTGTCTCCGCTTTTTTCGTTAATTATAATCAATGAAAAATCCATAAAATGCCTATCAAGCAATCATTTTTCTTTGATTTATTATATTTCGGGAATGATTGGGATGTCGGGATCCTCGCAGACCTCATCAAGACAATACTTGCAGGCTACGACGGGCTCACGGTTAAACCATCTGCCGCGGGTAAAATCAGGCATCTCAACCGACGCGCCACCCTTGGTGATAGAGGCGGCAGAGAGAGGGGTAATAGCTAGCCAGGTTGCCGTGTCATAGGCGTCAATGGGAGTATCTGTTCCTGCCTTAACAGCCTCGATAAAGGCGCGCAGAACAAGCCAATCTATGTTCTCTGCGTGTCCGACATTCTGCTCTATGCTTGCATTTTCCGCCTGGAGGGGATGGTCATACTTTTCATAGAATTCCTTCTCGTTGCCCATTACGCCCTCCTTCATTCCTTCAAGGAAGAAGGTCGCTGAGCCGTTTCCCTCCTCAATGCAACAGCCAAGGGTGCCACGAATTGTAAAATTGCGGGAATAATAGGGACGGGGAATGGTGGTATCCAGAGTCAGGACAACCGTTTCTCCACCGGCGCAGGTGAGAATTGTGGTGACGATATCACCCTGGTTATAATCTGCTCCCTTCAATGGGTAATCATCCGGGAGATGACGGGTGGAGAAGTCCTTGAGTCCAGCGGGCCTGGAGGCAAAGGAGGAAACGGTCAGAACTCTGTTTCCCCTATTGATACGAAGAACCTTGGAAATTGGTCCAAATTCGTGTGTGGGATAGTTCTCGCAGTTGCGATTCAAGTAGTTGTACTGACGGTAGTGAGTGGTATCGGTTTCACCGGCAGGAAGATTTCCAAACAGCTCACATTCATTAAGATAGTGGAGATAGCCTCCCGCTGCATGGACTATCTTTCCGAAAAGCCCCTCGCGAGCCATTCTGAGCGCCATAAGCTCCTTACGGCCGTAGCAGCAATTTTCAAGCATCATAAGGGGCGTAGCATTTTGCTCATAGGCATCAACAAGAGCGAAGCACTCACTGATGTCGTATGCGCCGCCAACCTCCATTGCGGTATATTTGCCTGCCCCAAGAGAGTCAAGGGCGCATTCAATGTGCGTGTCCCAGCCGGTCATTACAAGAACTGCATCAACGTCGGGGTCGGCAAGAAGCTCCTTGTAGTCTGTCGTTGAGCGAGCTTGAGGCTTGCCCTCCGCTACAAGGCACTCCTGCGCCCTTTCAATCTTTTTTTCATCAAAATCGCAGAGCCAAAGGACATCCACATCATTCATCTTTACGATGTTGTTCTTGAACATACCGAAGCCGCGCCTACCAAGGCCGATATAGCCTATTCTGACTCTATCCCTTTTTTCTCTTTTAATTATCATTTTGCACCTCGCTATTGACATTTTTGTTTAATTCTGTTATTATTATATAGTAATCAAAAACAATAATCAATACGAAAATGAACAGTAAATCTTAGGAATTGAGTATAAAATGGTTATATTTAAGCAACCCTCACTCGGCTTTGCCATAACGGGGATATATACCACCCTGGAGCTGCGAGTTGATAAAAATTTCAATTTTACCGGTGAAAGCCATCCCTTTCCTGAAATCGTTTACATAAAAAGCGGCTCTGCGGAGGTAGTTGAGAACGATAAGGCTTATACGCTTGACGAGGGGGATATGATCTACCACGCCGCAGGAGAATTCCATCGAATCAGAAGCGCGAACGGTAGCGAGCCCACCTTCTATATTCTCTCCTGCTGTTATAATGAGGTTGAGCCAGCTGAGTTGAGGGAGGGAATGTTCTCTCTATCAGAGCAGCTACGGAGAGAATATGAATCCATCTTTGATATGCTATACAGCTTTAATTACTGCTGTGATGGTGAGTGTAGAGGTAGGAAGGCTACAAATTATTCGATAGATGTCAATCTCATTGGCAAAATCGGTCTATCCAGATTAACAGCTTTCCTGCTGGGTTTGCCTCATATGGCTACAAGCTCAGCAGTTCTATCACGCGCCAGCGGAGCGAAGGCATACAGAGAAGCGGTCAGATTTATGGAGATGGCGGTTGATGCCAACGCTTCACTTTCTGAAATTGCAGCTGCGCTCCACTTCAGCAAGAGCTATATAACAAAGCTGTTCAGCAAGTTTGCCGGGCTTGGACCTATACAGTATTACACGAGGCTGCGGATAGAGAGAATCAAAAGCTTATTGACAGAAGGACGGGGAATAGCAGAAATCGCAGCTATGCTTTCCTTTTCCTCTCCTTCATATATGTCGTCCTTTTTCAAGGAATTCGAGGGGGTTGCTCCGACCGAATGGTTGAAAAAGCAGAATACGGTGTTTAGTTTTTAAGACAAGGAGGAAATATGAGCAAGCATTTAATCGTTATTAGCGTCGACGCTATGGTGTATGAGGATCTATGCTATGGTAAAACTCTGCCCCATTTAGGAAGGATAATTAACGGTGGCGCAATAGTCGAGAAGGTGAGGACGATTTATCCGTCTCTTACCCATCCGGTACACGCAACACTCATAACAGGAAGGGCCGCGGGAGGCACAGGAATTGTAAATAATTCTATTTTTGATAAGAAATGCCCCATCGGCGGAGCAGATACATGGTACAACAATCTTGAGCAGATTGACTGTGATACCCTTCTCCACGCAGCGAAGAGAGCCGGTTTTACAACAGCCGTATCCTCCTGGCCGGTGACGAATGGCGGCAATGCTGTAATAGATTATCTGATCCCCTGTGCGCTTAATGTTGACTTTTTTGGTTACGAGGACGATCCGCTTGGAGCATATCGCGCTCTTGGAGCTCAGGAGTATGTTATAGATATTATTGCGGAGGCTGTTAAAAGATTCGGTTGGAGGAACAAGCACCCTGAGGTTGATGACTTCCAGGCGTTTTGCTCCGCTGAAATAATAAAGAGATATAAACCAAATCTTCTTTTGACTCACCCATCCTATCTGGACGATATTCGACACAAATATGGCGTTTTTTCCTCCAATATAAAGGAAGCCTTGGACAAAACCGACGAATGGGTTGGTATGATTATGGATGCGGTGGAGGAGGCGGGAATAGCCGACTCAACCGATTATGTATTGCTTAGTGACCACGGGCAAATTGAAATAAAGAGGACGATTTCGCCTAATGTATATCTCTGCGACGCCGGTCTTATTGAAACGAACAGGGACGGTAGCCTTAAGGACTACACCGCCTTTGTCAAAAGCGCCGGAGCATCCGCCCATGTATATCTTAAGGATAAGAACGACACAGAAGCCTGCGAAAGAGTCTATTCGCTTCTCTGCCATATGGCAAAGGAAGGCATCTATGGCTTCAGCGAGGTTCTGACCGCCGACGAGGCAAGGGAAAGATACTCGCTATACGGAGAGTTTTCATTTGTCCTGGAGACTGATGGCTACACCAGCTTTGGCGAATGGCTGACACGCCCGGCGGTACGCCCCCACGATACGAGCGATTACCGCTTTGGCAGGGGTACACACGGCCATATGCCTGAGAAGGGACCTCAGCCCACCCTTGTTGGCTACGGACCGTCCTTTGTGCCGGGCGCAAGAGTAAAATATGCTGAAATAACTTCACACGCCCCCACACTTGCCTCGGCATTAGGCGTCGAGCTAAGAGATGCCGACGGCTTACCTATAAACGAAATACTTCCATAAAAAAATGGCAAATACAGAATTCTGTATTTGCCATTTTATTTGCTTTAATGCAAATCGGTATATCTTGCGATATATTACTTCTCAGCGGTCTCCTCAGCAGCGGGAGCAGCAACCTCTACAAGCTTTACGATTGCGGTCTCTGCACCATCACCACGACGGGGGCCCATCTTAAGCACGGTTGTGTATCCGCCGTTCTGCTCTGCGTAAGCGGGAGCAATAACGGAGAACAGCTTCTTTGCAACATCCTCTTTGGTGATGTACTCAAGAGCAGTGCGATATGCAGCAAGAGTACCCTTCTTGCCGAGGGTGATCATCTCATCTGCCTTTGCAGAAATCTCCTGCGCTCTTGTGTAGGTTGTCTCTACCTTACCACACTCTAAAAGAAGAGTTACCATACCTCTGAGCATAGCCTTGCGCTGAGCGGTAGTTCTACCAAGTTTTCTCATTATTATGTTCCTCTTTTAATCTTATTCTTCGTCTTTCCTCAAGCTAAGACCCAGGGAGTTAAGCTTTTGGATAATTTCCTCAAGAGACTTACGACCGAGATTACGAACCTTGATCATATCCTCTTCGCGTTTGCTGATCAGATCCTCGACAGTGTCGATACCGGCGCGCTTCAAGCAGTTGAAGCTACGGATAGACATATCAAGTTCCTCAATGGTCATCTCCAGGACCTTTTCCTTCTGAACCTCCGGTCTCTCTACGAGGATTTCGGCATTCTTAGCCTCATCCGACATATCGATAAAGAGCTTGAGGTGCTCATTGAGAACCTTGGCAGCGAGGGATACTGCCTCTTTAGCTGTGATGGTTCCATTTGTAAGAACCTTCAGGGTGAGTTTGTCGTAGTCAGTGATGTTGCCCACACGGGTATTTTCAACATTATACTCAACCTTGTAAACAGGGGTGAATATAGAGTCTACGAAAATAAGACCGATTTGAGCTCCAAGATTTGCGCCAACAC
>JAFTRB010000099.1 GCA_017462445.1 Clostridia bacterium | reverse complement strand
TTCGTCTGTGCCTATGAGAGGGACTGGCTGGAATGCAAGCGGGAGGGAGAAAAATACGGGCTTGACATTCTCTTTGGAATTGAGGAGGGGGTCGAGGGTTATAGCGAAATATTGCTCTACGGACTGACGCCCGAAATGCTCTATTCCCACCCCGAGCTGAAGGAGTGCGGAGCCGAGGGCTGGTATTCGATAATGCACGAGCTTGGAATTCTCGTTATTCAGGCGCACCCCTTCAGGGTGCTTCGCCCTGTTCCAAATCCTGTGGCTCTGCCCCTCCAATTCATTGACGGAATTGAGGTATATAACGGAGGTAATCCGCCCGAGGATAATGAAAAAGCCGAGGCATTTGCTGCCGAGCATCCCGAGCTGATTTTGACCTCCGGCGCGGATACCCACGACGCAAATTCGGTTGGCATTAACGGCATTATGACAGATAGACGGATTAAAACGGTGGAGGATTTGGTTGCCGTTCTCCGCTCGGGCGAGTATGAGCTTATTGAGAATCAGAATATAGTAAAGAATTGAACAAAAAACAAAGAGGCCTCTCGCATAGTGCTTTTCATCTGCGAGGGGCTCCTTCTATAAATGGTGGGGTATGCTACTTCGTGACGCTTTGCTTTGACAGGCGGTATTCGCGAGGGGTTAAGCCGACCAGCCCGACAAAGGCTCTTTGCATAGTGCGCTCGTTGGTGAAGCCGCAATCGAGGGCAACGCCGAGGATGGTTTGCTCCGTGGTAGAAAGTAAATTTTTGGCACGCTCTATTCGCAGGGAATTCAATAGCCGCCTGAAATTTACCCCGGGGATTGTGCCGATGCACCTGGAGAGATAGGTCTTGTTGAAGCCAAGCTCGTTTGCCACCGTGGCAAGGTCGATGTCCTCGCTGTAATGCTCGTTCAAATACATTATAAGCTTGGTCAGCGCATTGTTGTTGAGCTTGGCGGATTGTCTGGATATTCTGTGCATATACTCGCTGAACACCGCATAGACTATGGACTTGATTGTCCAATATCTAAACGGTTCGGAGTCCAGGTTGGATTGCATTGCGTGGGGGTCGGGAAAGCTCTCGGTTACATAGCGAAACAGGGCATCCGAAGGGGTGAAAACCGCCCTTGTGCCGCTTATGTACATATTGTCTCCCGATAAAAAGTCGGCTACAAAGTCCATGGAAATAACAAGCTGCCAAACCGTACAGCTCCTTGGCGTGTGCCAGCTGTGGGTTCTAAAGGGGGTTATGACGCAGATGTCCCCCTTTTTTGCTACCTCGGTTATGCCATCAACCGTCAATTCAAAGCTGCCGTCTATGATGCAGAGTATCTCGGGGAGCTGGTGTATTCTGTCGGGATATTCGTTCTTTCCCTCAAAGTATCTTGTTTTTGCGGCGGCATTAAAGCCGAAATTCTGGAAATTGATATACATAAATAGCTCCTCTCGGAATTAAAAGGTAAACTTTTGTCGCTATATTATACACTTTATATCGCTTTTTGTCAATCGGGTATGGGGTATAATTATTATGAAAATTTTTATGGAGGTTTTTATGAAAAAAAGAATTCTATCCCTTGCGATGGCTATTGTTATGCTTTTTAGTGTAATCAGCCTCTGCCCGATGGAGATAAGCGCGGCAATTCCCGACGCCGAAACCGTGGGCATGACCTTTACCGATTCCAGCGAATATGTCTGGAAGATGGATAAGCTTCTCACCGTAGCACCCCACACCTTTGAGGTATGGATTAAGGTTGCGGAGGGCGAGACGGGAAGCGGAAGCGGCAGAGTAGGAAACATCTTCAATAACTATATTGGAAGTGGCAGCTCTACCATCTGCTTTGACATACATAATAACGGCGCACCCCGCCTTTACTGGGGTAATACAAGCAATTCGAGCGCCAGTGTAACCTTTAATACCGATGTCCGCACAGGCGAATGGCTTCATCTTGCTGTTGTGCTTGACGAGGCTGAGGGAAAGGCGCATTGCTATATAAACGGCGCGCTCGCGGACAGCCAGACCAAGACGGCAAAATACGATGTGAACAGGGACCTTGCAACCCTGTTCTCCTTAGGTGGAGACAACAGGCCGTCAAACACCAAGTATTATTTCCGTGGAGCTATGTCTGGCTTCTCCGCCTACGGAGATGCTCTGACGGCAAGTGAGATTGCGGATATTTACAAAAACGGCCCGGCACTTACCAACTCCTCTATAGTCTGCGCCTATGATCTTCCCACAAGTCCTGCAGGCAATGTAATTGAGGATATAAGTGGTAAGGGGTATGCTATGTATATCACCGACCCCAAGGTAAATGTTCCCGTGGATGACGGCACAGAGGAGACGCCCGATGACGGCGAGGAGGGAGAGACCGAGATAATTCCCGGGGCTACCGTGTCCACCACCCGCCCCACCGACTATGCATACTCCTTTGCGGTTGTTGGTGACACACAGTATCTGGTCGAGAACGATGTAAACCGCGGAACCGACAATAACGGCGCACTCTATGACTGGATTGTTGCCAACAAGGATAAAAAGAAGATCAAGCAGGTGTTCGGTCTTGGAGATATTACCGATGACCGCACCGATGTGGCACAATGGGTACATGCAAAGGCGGGAATATCCAAGCTTGACGGTATTCTTCCTTATTATCTGATTCGCGGAAATCACGATAACAGTGATAGCTTTAATGAGTACTTCAACAACCCGATGTACACCTCCCAGTTCAATGACCCCGACATTGAGGACCAGAGCAAATGCTTCTTTGAGGAGGGCAAAATCGATAACGCCTACACCAAGTTTACCATCGGCGAGACTAAGTATCTGCTTATGCTTCTTGATTACGGAGCAAACGACGCTGTTCTTAACTGGGCGGGCTCGATAATTGCGGCAAACCCCACCTACAGGGTAATAATCAACACCCACGGATATCTCTCCTCCGACGGCTCGCCCCTCGACAACGAGAGCTATTCGCCTGACCCCGATGGAAGCGGAAGCCTGAATAACGGCGTTGAAATGTGGGATAAGCTTATGAAGAAGCACAGGAATATTCTTCTCGTTCTTTGCGGTCACGATCCCTATGCGACCAACAGCAGCATAATGATGCTCCGCACAAGAGGCGAGAACAAGAATGTTGTTACCCAGCTCCTTATAGATCCCCAATCGCTCGATTGGGATAACCCAGGCACCACCGAGGATGACAATGACCAGCAGTATGGTATGGTTGCTATGCTCTACTTCAACGAGGATGGAAGTAGGGTTTGGGTTGAGTATATTTCTACTGCCCTTACTACCGAGGAGAACGGAGATTACCTCTATCGTGCGGAGAACCAGTTCTCCTTTGACCTGATTCTCACCGAGAAGAATGATATAGCAGAGGTTGACCTGATTGCCAAGAGCGGTCTTACCGAGGTTTACAGAATCTACTACACCAATGGCAGCTACTCCGATTATACCGTACAGGCAAACGAGATTGCCGCTACAGGCTCGCCCATTAAGCTTGGCTCTAACGGCAACTGGTGGATAGGTGGCAGCGACCTTGGCATTTACGCAGGCGAGAGCACCGAGCCTCCTAAAGACAATAATGTCGGTATGAGCTTTGATAACTCGGTTAGCAGTATTTATAAGACCGAGCAGCTTCTCACAAGGGCGCCCCACACCTTTGAGGTATGGATAAAGGTTGCGGTTGGTGAGACGGGAAGCGGTAGCGGCAGAGTGGGAAATATATTCAATAACTTCCTGGGAACCGGCAACTCCGCAATATGCTTTGATATTCAGACAAACGGAAATCCCCGTCTATATTGGGGCTATTCGACAAGCAGCCAGGCGAATATCAAGTTTGACCAGGTTGATGTAAGAACAGGCGAATGGCTTCATCTTGCGGTTGTACTTGATGCGTCGGCGCTTAAGCTTCATTGCTATATAAACGGTGAGCTTAAGCAGACCAAGACCGCTCCCGCAGACTATGCCGAGAGGGATTTGGCCACTCTGTTCTGCCTTGGCAGAGATAACAGATCAGCTGCAGCCTCTCAGTCGTACTATTTCCACGGAAGCATGGCAGGCTTCTCTGCATATGCTGACGCTCTTGACGCAGCTGCTATTGCAGAGATTTATGCAAAAGGCCCCGCCTACGGCAATTCCTCGATTATCTGCGCATATGATCTTATCACACCACCCACAGGCGGCAGCATCAAGGATGCAAGCGGTAACGGAAATACTCTGTATATCACCCCCTCAACGGTCAATACGCCTGTTGCCAGGGACAAGATTGCCGGAGCCTCGCTCTCTATCGGCGAGGATTTGTCGGTGCTTTACAGCGTCAGCCTGTCAAGGGATAGCATAGTAGGCTATTCGATGAAATTCACCTTCAATGGTGTGCAGACCCTTGTTGAGGAGGCAATTCTTGTGAATGGTGTGTATTACTTCGCCTTTGCGGGAGTTTCGCCCGAGAGGATGGGGGATAACATCAAGGCGGAGCTTGTATATGAGGGAACCACGGTTGCGACAAGATTTACCTATAGTGTAAGGGAGTACGCCTCTCATTGGCTTGCAAAGGAGGATATCACACCCGAGCTTAAGCAACTTCTTACCGACCTACTTGAGTATGGTGCAAGGGCACAGCTATACAAGGGCTACAAGACCTACGATCTGGTTAACGAGGGCATAGACGGCATCGGCACCCAGGGAAGCAGCGTGCCTACCAAAACCGATAAGAGCAATACCAAGGCGGAGGGCTATGAGGGCGAGAGCATTGTTGAGAGCGCAGGCGTTAGATTTGCAGCACTTAACAGAATATATCTTACTCTTAAGACCTGTGAGAATGTGACAGTCAGGGTTAACGGTGTTGCCCTTGATTTCTACGGAAATACAGTATATACCGACGGTATTAAGGCCTATGAGCTTTATAAGGTTATTGCCTTTGAGATATATGTTGGCGA
>JAFTRB010000098.1 GCA_017462445.1 Clostridia bacterium | reverse complement strand
GAGGCGGAGCTTGAGCAGAAAATTCTCAATTCTCTCTACATAAGAAGGCCCGAGGAGGTCTACAAAAACGACGACCCGAATTACATCCCGAAGATCACCGCCGGCGACGAGGTGCACATCTACTACCGCAGCTATGTTTTGAACGAGGACGGCACCAGGGATTATCAGAGCGGCATGAGCAACATCGGCGGCAATGAGATGAGCCAGCTCACCCCCTACGAGCTTACCATCGGCAAGGGGCAGCTTATCACAGGCTTTGATGGCGGTATGGCAGGAAAGAGCCTTGCCGATTTCCCGAAGTTGGAGTTTATAACCGAGGGCGCGGTCACCGACGGACTTATCGTTTATGTTTCCTCAACCCTGAGGGTGGACGGAAAAGATACGGCATCTATGAAATGCACCCCCTTCCGCATCCCCGAGGACACGGAATATATTGACGAATACTATGACGAGGACTTTTACGAGACCATCTGCTCCCTTGAGATAGGCGGCGACCCTGCCACCCTTTCGGGAGTTACCCAGGACGGCGGAACTTATTCCTACGAGAATATCAGGATAGAGTACGCCTGCGCTCCCTATGAAAGCACGGGCTGTCAGCCTCTTTATATGCGCTTCCCTGTTGATTACCCATACGAGGCAATTCAGGGCAAGGAGGCTTGGTTTGAGGTTTATGTGGCAGGCATTACCGAGTATTATAACGACGAAGCGGGCGAGGGCGTCTTTGATGACACCTTCGTTAACGAAAAGTTCCTTGCAGGTAACGATACGCTGAAAACAGAGCTTGACACAAAATATCCGGGTCTCAGCCCTGCGGAGCAAATGAAAAAACACATTAAGGAGCGCATTGACGAGGATTACGATATGGCTTACGGAACCACCCTGTACGACGCGATCATAGACCACTATGTAAGCACTGCAACGGTTAAAAAGTATCCCAAGGCCTTAAGAGAGCTGAGCTACAATGAGATCCTTACAAAATTTGAGAGCTACATAAAGTCATTTGAGAAGATATATAACGCGAAGGTCGAGGACGTGGAGGACACGAATAGCGGCATCGTAATCAGCCCCGGCACAGGAACGATAGGCGGCTCCCTTGTATATACCGTGAGCAAGGATAATGTTGCGAAAATGTACTTTGGAGACTACGAATCCGCCACCTGGGAGGAGGCAGTAAGCAAACGGGCAGACGAGCTGCTGCTCTCCCGCCTTGTAGTCGCCTACATCATAGAAAGAGAAGGCCTTGACGTGAGCGGCGTTGACAGTGACAGGTTCTATCACAGCGATCGCCAGAAGATAGCTCTGGATAAGGTTCTGGCAGATTTCGGCATCCATATTCACACTCTTGATGAATAATTTTTAAGCAATATGAAAACCCACCTCGGTTTTGAGGTGGGTTTATTTTTAGCCTTTTGCTATGTTTGGTTTACAAAATCGGTGGTTTTCGCCAAGGATTTCAATCAGAGAAAATCAAAGATGAAGCACTCTTTCCTTAATTTCTTCAGTTCTGCCCTGGTTCCAATACTGGGTGCCGATGTAGCCGCAGGTGCGTCTTGCCACGTTCATCTTGGACTGGTCGCGGTTCTTGCAGTTGGGGCATTCCCAGACCAGCTTTCCGTCATCGTCCTTAACGATCTCAATCTCGCCGTCGTAGCCGCACTCCTGGCAGAAGTCGCTCTTGGTGTTCAGCTCGGCGTACATGATGTTATCGTAGATGTATTCCATAATTCCAAGCACCGCGTCAAGGTTATTCTGCATATCGGGAACCTCAACGTAGGAGATTGCTCCGCCTGGAGCAAGGAGCTGGAATTTAGCCTCGGTGGCAAGCTTTGTGAAGGCGTCTATCTCCTCGGTAACATGGATGTGATAGG
>JAFTRB010000097.1 GCA_017462445.1 Clostridia bacterium | reverse complement strand
GTCATCCTGAGCGAGCGAATGCGAGTCGAAGCTTTGCGTAGCGCAGGCGGAGCAAAGCCGAGAAACGAAGTGACGAAGGGATCTGGTATGGGTTATAGCTAACCTATCCTTTTGTTACTTTTCGCTACCGAAGGAAGAGATCCTTCGACTCCGCTCCGTTCCGACTCAAGTTTGCGTGCAAACTTTGGTGACAGGTCGGGGCGTTCCTATAACAACCCACTTCACTTCGATAGAAACTTCACTTTGCCGAGGGGCAAAACTTCACTTGCGAAGCAAACTTCACCCTTCCAACCCCTCTCTTATCCACTACAAATACAATCAGCGCTATTGACACTATATCCGAATTATGGTATAATTATAGTAGAAAAAACAACACAGCGAAAACAAGGAGGAAAATATGAAAAAAAGACTGACTTATCTCGCCCTTTTGCTTCTGCTCTCTCTTGTCATCATTGTATTTTCATCCTGTGGAGCGGACACTCAGCACACCCACATCGACACAGACGAAAACGGCATCTGCGACGAGTGCGCCAAGGCGGCTCCGCGCGCCCCCGACGAGAGCATTCTCAAGTTCACGCTTAACGAGGATGAGGCATCCTACACCGTCAGCGGTCTTTTGGACTCCGAGGCAAAGGCAATAGCCATTCCCGAAACCCACCTGGGACTGCCCGTAACCGCCATAGGTGAGAAAGCCTTCAACAGCTATCCCTCCGACAACCTCGGCGGTTGCATTCGCTGGAGCAGGTATATGCTTGAGTCGGTTTACATACCCGGCAGCGTCAAGGTTATAGAGGACTATGCCTTTCAAAATTGCGAAAAGCTCACCCTTGTCACCCTCAGCGAGGGGGTGGAAAAGATTGGCTATCATGCCTTTTATAAAAGCCTCGCTCTTACGCAAATCAACCTGCCCTCCACGGTAAAGGAGCTGTCATCCGGCGCCTTTTCGGGTTGCGAGAAGCTTGAAAAAATCAATATATCCCCCATCAACACCACATACCACTCTCTTGACGGTGTTGTTTACGATAAGGCAGGAAAAACCCTTTTGATATACCCAGGCGGCAAGGCGTCCTCCTTCGCCGTTCCCGATGGCGTCACCAGGATAGGAAGCCAAGCCTTTTACGGTGTTAAGGGACTTGAGACAGTCACTCTTCCCGAGGGGCTTGTAGAGCTGGAGAAAAATGCCTTCACCAGCTGCTCCGGGCTAAAAGCAATTACTCTCCCCGACAGCCTTCGCTCTATCGGCGAGGGGTGCTTCTACTCCTGTAGCTCTCTTTTAGAAATCGATCTTCCCGAGGGAATTACCTCTCTTGACAACTCGGTATTTGCCGAATGCACAGCTCTAGCTTCCCTCTCCATTCCGTCCACCCTTACGGATATAGAATATAACACTTTTAATAACATCAGCTTAAGCAGGCTGGAGGTGTCAAAGGATAATCCCACCTACTCTGCAAAGGGCGTGTGCCTATATTCAAAGGACGAAGCTACCCTTATGTATTTCCTCGGTGGAAGCCGACATACCGATTTTGTCGTTCCGGCAGGAACGCTGAAGATTGCGCCCGGTGCCTTCGCCTACAACGATACTGTTTCTCGGGTCGTTCTTCCCGAGGGACTTCAAGCAATCGGCGCATACGCCTTTGGTCTCTGCTCCGCCCTCACGGAGGTTGTGGTTCCAAATAGTGTTACCGAGATAGGGAATCAGGCATTCAGAGAATGCTCCTCTCTCACCTCCGTTTCGCTGGGAAGCATCAGCGCAATTTACGAATTGACATTTTCTAATTGTGCTTCGCTGGAAAGCATCATAATTCCCGACAGCGTCACCACAATAAGCTGGCACGCCTTCGAAAGAAGCAGCGGACTAAAAAGCATCACCATCGGCAATGGCTTAACCGTTATGGAGGAATCTGCATTTGCTTATTGTACCTCGCTTGAAAGAATTGCCTTACCCGGTAGTCTGACCGTTATTCCCGCTGGGGCATTTCCGAATTGCTCCTCTCTTGTAGAGATTAGCCTTGGAGAAGGGATAACCACCATCGGTAGCTATGCCTTCTCAGGCTGTGAGAGCCTTGAAAGCTTAACTATTCCCAATAGCGTTACCAGCATTGGAGGCAAAGCCTTCGCAGGCTGTAAGAGCCTTAAAAGCCTGACTATCCCCGAAAGCGTTGCCACCATTGAAAGCGAAGCCTTCGCAGACTGCGAGAGCCTTGAAAGCCTGGAGCTTGGTACAGGTGTTACCTATATCGGCAAATCTGCCTTTAAGGGCTGCGACGCCCTCGCCTCGGCAAGCTTTGGAAGCACAGAGGGCTGGTGGTGCTCCACTGTTAAGGATGGAACCGACAGGCAGGACCTCCCCGAGGAGCAGATCTGTGACAACACGATAGCCGCCCGCTTCCTCACCACAGCCTATTGCTACTACTATCTGCATAGAGAGGTCAGCGAGTAGACGACGCTCCGGTAAGCCTCTATGCCATTCATCAAGGAACAGGCCTAAAATGCAAAGCCTATCCCCCTGGCACGCAACGATATGACAAAAACGCACCGAGCCTCGGTGCGTTTTTTGTTGGAAAAGAAAGAAGAATAACAAAGATAGCAAGTATCACCTCCCACAAAGGGAAGCCGCACCGCAATGCCTCCCTCCGGGAGGGAGGGGGACCACGAAGTGGTGGAAGGAGCCAGCGAAAAGCCGTGTACCCTCTCTGTAAGCCCAGCCAAACGAAGGCAAGCCACACTTAAGCCTTCTCCAGTGAGATGAAAGTAAAGATATCCGCTTGCGCGTCTATCTTGGTATGAGGTGTCAACCAAAGCCTTGCACCCACAGAGCAAGCCCTATCCGTGTCATCCTGAGCGAGCGAATGCGAGTCGAAGCTTTGCGTAGCGCAGGCGGAGCAAAGCCGAGGAACGAAGTGACGAAGGGATCTAGTAAGGATTATAGCCAACCTATCCTTTTGTTACTTGTCGCTACAAAAGAAAGAGATCCTTCGACTACGCTCAGGATGACAAAAATGTCCTGCTCCAAGGCGCTCACTATGGCTAAACAATTCCCCAACTGTTCGCCCTCTCCTTCACCCGACTCCGTCGGGAGCTCCCTCCCGGAGGGAGCCATAGATTGCAAGCCCAGCCCACAGCTCACTACCTACTGCCTACTGCCCACTAACCACTAACCACTGACCACTAACCACTAACCACTAACCACTAACCACTGAACACTAAAAATTCTTATTGCTATTTCTCCCCTACTATGCTATAATAGTAAAAAAAGAAGGAGGCTGCCGTGGAGATTATCAAATACCGCTATGGCGATGATACGCGCGATTACAATGAAATAGCAAGCCACGGCACAGCTATTGCGCTCGGGCTTTTCGATGGGGTACACATCGGCCACCGCAGGCTGATTTGTGAAGCTGTCAGAATGGCGAAGGAAAGGGGACTTCTTTCGGGAGTTTTCACCTTTTCTACCGAGGACGGGTTAAAGGCTGCCTCGCCTCGTATCTATTCAACAAAGCAAAAGCTTGCGCTTATATCCGAGCTTGGTGTGGATTTTGCCATAGTGTGCGACTTCTCTTCAATCAAGAAGCTTTCCGCGACCGACTTCATTGAGGAGGTTCTCACCAAAGCCTTTAACTGTCAGGTTGCGCTCTCCGGCTACAACTTCCGCTTTGGCAGGGGGGCTGTGGGGAATGCCGAAATGCTGAAGGCCACCCTTCAGGCGCTTGGGCGCGAGGCGTTTATCCTTGACGAGCAGAGATATGACGGCTTGACACTGTCCTCCACCGAGATAAGAGCCGCACTTGCGCAGGGCGACACCGAGAGGGCATCGAGAATGCTGGGGCTCCCCTACTTCATAGAGGGGGAGGTTGAAAGAGGACTCGGTCTTGGGCATAAATTCGGCTTCCCTACCATAAACAACGAGCTTCCCGAGGGCTGCCCTTTGCAAACAGGAGTTTACATTGTTGTAGTACCAATCGGAGAAAATCTCTACACGGGGCTATGCAATGTCGGAATTTGCCCCACCTTTGGCGAAAGAGCTATCCATGCGGAGACGATGCTGCTGGACTTTGAGGGAGATCTTTATGGCAAGAGGCTCGTCACCTATTTCATTTCCTATCTGAGGGCGGAGAGAGTCTTCCCCTCGGGCGAGGAGCTTAAGGCACAAATAGACCGTGACGCCCAAAGAGCCGCGGAGATCGACAAGAAAAAATACATTGAAATGATAACTCATAAGGAGAAAATGAAATGAGCGGACTATGGACAAAGCTGACCGTGACAGGCAAAACCGAGAAGCTTGACGATATCGTTGCGGTAATGAGCATGCTGGACAACGGACTTATGATTGAGGATTATAGCGACTTCAGCCTTAACGGTATGTACGGCGAGCTGGTCGACGAGAGCATTCTGGAGGCAGACAAAAGCACCGTTAAGGTTTCTCTCTTCGTTCCCGAGGAAAAGAGCCTTGCCGAGTACCGTGAATATATCGAAACACGCCTATCCGCCCTTGGAATTGAGGCGACGATCGAGTGCGAGGGAATGAACGAGGACGACTGGTCCCAGAGCTGGAAGCAGTATTACAAGCCTATCCCTCTCGGCAAAGTAACGATCGTCCCCGCCTGGGAGGAGTACACTCCCAAGGATGGCGAGGTTATCATCCGTATGGACCCGGGAATGGCATTCGGCACCGGCACACACGAGACAACTCGCCTTGTTATGCGTATTATGCAGGGACTTATCAAGGGCGGCGAAAGGGTTCTTGATGTAGGAACAGGCTCGGGAATACTCTCCATTTGCGCCTCCAAGCTCGGGGCAAAATCCTGTAACGCCTATGACATCGACCCCGTAGCCGTCAAGGTAGCGCGCGAAAACGCCATAGCAGACGGCTGTGACAACATTACTGTCGGCGTGTCCGACCTGCTCCACGGCGTCGACCTCTCGGGAGGAAAATATGACTTCTGCGTCGCCAACATTGTTGCCGATATCATCATTCGTATGATGCCGGATATCAAGGATTATCTGACCGCCGATGCCCCCCTTATCCTCTCGGGAATTATCGACTCCCGTGCCGATGAGGTCATTGCCTGCGTCAATCGTGAGGGCTACTCGGTTATGAATATTGAAAGAGAGAACGATTGGGTTGCCCTGCTCTGTCGGAGGAAGTAATATGCCAAGATTTTTTGTATTACCCGATGCCATCAGCGAAAGCGAAATAAGGATAAGCGGCGACGATGCCTACCACATAGCAAGAGCGCTGAGAATGGCGGTGGGCGATGAGATTACAATAGCCGACGGACGAATGAACGAATACCTCTGCCGTCTTTCCCGAATACGCGACGAGGAATGTCTGTGCGAGATTATCGAAATGCGCCACGCCGCCACCGAGCCTCCCCACGAAATCACCCTCTATATGGCATACCCCAAGGGGGATAAGATGGAGACGGTCACGCAAAAGGCGGTGGAGCTGGGCGCATCCCATATAGTTCCCTTTGAGAGCGAGAGATGTATAAAGCGCCCCTCGGGCGATAAGGCGGATAAAATTGCCGCAAGGCTCACCCGAATAGCCCACGAGGCGGCAAAGCAGTGCGGCAGAGCCGTGCTTCCCACCGTCGATAAAATACAAGGCTTCACGGAAATGCTCGCCCTGTCAAAAAAGCACTCGCTCACCCTCTTCTGCTACGAGGGCGAGGGCGCCGACTCGCTGAAGAAGGTGCTCGGTCAGCACGGAGGCGAGGCGATAGATATCGGCATAATCATCGGCTCGGAGGGCGGCTTCTCGCTTAAGGAGGCGGAAAAAATTATCGAAAACGGCGCACAATGCGTCAACCTCGGTCCGCGCATCCTCCGCTGTGAGACAGCGCCCGACTATGTCCTCTCCGCTCTGTCATATTTCTTCGAGCTATAACCAACCGCATTTTACATATCTATATAAAATGAAGGCTATCACATGGCATTTTCCCGCCTGTGATAGCCTTTTTCTATGGATATGGCGTTTCGATATCGGTCAGCCCAAGAAGATAGTCGGTTGATGTGCCATAGAGCCTCGCCAAGGATATTAAGTGCTCAATAGGTAGTTGGCGCTTTCCGTTTTCGTACTGCGAATAGGTGTTTTGCTGAATGTGCAAGTACTCCGCAACCTCCTTCTGTGTAAGATCTCGGTCCTCTCTGACATCCCTTATTCTCATATTCGCTCCCTTCGTTTTCTTTAATTATATAAAATCTCATTTTGCGATATTGACAAATATCTCATTTTGTGATATTATGATAGCGGTCACTCGACAGAGAATGACAATAATTTATTTAAGGAGTGAAAGCACAAAATGAAGGAATTCGTTTGTGAGCTGTGCGACTCTACACAGTTTACTAAATCAAACGGACTGTTTATCTGCTCTGGTTGTGGCACGCAATACACTCTTCAGGAAATGCGCGCATTGTCGCGTGAGGTTCCCGATGGCACTCCCCATACTCAAAACGCCACACCCCAGCCGACCTACACACCACCGGCACCACAGCCCCAGCCGACCTACACACCGCCGGCACCCCAACCGCAGCCCACCTATACACCGCCGGCACCGCAGCCCCAGCCCACCTATACACCGCCGGCACCGCAGCCGACCTATACACCACCGGCACCCCAGCCTCAGCCTGTTCAACAGCCTCAGCCGACCACTCTTTGGAGCTGCCAATGTGGAACGATAAACAGCGGCAACTTCTGTGTTAGATGTGGCAAGCAAAAAGCGCAGCAGCCTCCCACATCCACCGTACACCCCACAACCCCCGCTGTGGAAAAGCCCAAGAAAAAGAAGGGAAAGATAACCTTTGGCAAAATTTTCTCCTGTATTCTTTGCGGATTGAGTGCGTTTCTCTTTATTGTTTCCCTGATCAACGCCCTCTCCCCTGATAGCACCGATGGCAACTGGATGCTGTTGTGTACCGGAATTGGCGAGCTTATCGTGGCATTCATTGCCTACAAGATAATGATACATATGGAAAGATACAACTGCCCCGCCTGCGGTGGCAAGCGTGAGCACCACAGAGAATTCCTACGCACCACCTCTAAGGTGCAGACCTACCCTAATCAGGACGGCACAAATACTACCGAAACCTACACACATCACTACCGTGATACCTATGTTTGCCCCGCCTGTGGCGAAACACGTGTGGAGCAGACAACCGGAAGCGGTGGCTCGTACACAGAATCTGAATCAGGCAGGGTTAATGACAAGACAATCCCGCCCAAGGAATTCTAAAGGAGGTAAATATGAGCAGACTTGATATTGACTACGATGAAGATCTTGACGATCTCGATGATGACGACCTCGATGATGACGAGGACGATGAGGACGAGGGTGCCTTAAGCAAGGTTAAAAAGCTCAAGGGTAAAATGGACTTAATCGCATTGGTTTGCCTGATTACCGGAGTTATAGGCATTATTTCAATAATTTGCGCCTTTTTCGTTGGCGGCGGCTTGTTCCCAAGCCCAAAGGCTCCCGATATTCAGGGCGTATACTACACTTACACCGAAAACTCTATATATATGACTCTCTACTTAGAAGAGGAAACCGCCTATATGATAGCGGGAGACGGTATCGGATTGGCGGAGGAAAGAGTCGATTATCCGAAAGTTGAGTTTGTGCCTGCGAGCAGCGCTCAATCCCGTCTTTCAAACAGCGAATATGATGGCTATGACCTACTTCTTCTATACGAAACAGAGTACAAAGCGGTAGGTCTATGGATTATTCCCGAGGATGAGAGCTATAGCCTCGTTATAAATGCAACAGGATATGTCCTAACACCCGGCACTCCAAGCGAGGATATGGGAGATCCTAAAAATTACTACCACACCTACGTCCATGACGAAAACAACTATATCGTCTTCAATGAGGACGGCACAGCAGAGCTCACCTCTTACGGCTCGACAACCGAGTATAGCTTCGGCTTTGTAGACAGCTATTGGCTTGAAAAGTGTCTGAAAAAATCCGGCATCGAGCACGCTCTTGTAGTCTTCACCAAGGGCGACACCGACACCAACAATATACGCATATTCGAATACAGAGACTACTCTACCCTGTACTCAAATGGTCTTAAGTTCTATTATGACGGCCCGGATGACAGCGTAATCCCCGACGAGGATGAAAACCTCGGCGGTAACGAAGAGGACGAAAACCTCGGCGGTAACGAAGAAGATGAAAACCTCGGCGGTAACGAAGAAGATGAAAACCTCGGCGGTAACGAGGAGGATGAAAGCACCGACACAGGCTCCACCCCGGATTGGGAAGCTCTTCTGGACACATCAAATGTAACGATAACCTGCACTATAGTGGACGGCTATGATACCATGTCGAGCGTGATTAAGGTGGATGAGTATTACGAGAATTATTATTTAGAGCAATCAATAAATAACGGCGAGACTGTGATAAAGCTGATTGCACAGGAAGATACCGCCTATGCTATAATAGACGGCTCTTACTCTTATGATTGGACACCGGAGGAAGTCCGCTATTATTGTAGCGAAATTACCTATTTGATAAGCGGAATAGATACCTCAACTCTTGTCAAGGAGAGCAAAACCCGTTATTCCAACTCCGAGGTTGTAATCACACTTGACGAATACGGCAAGGTTTATTCGGTCTACTCAAAAGATGACGATGTGACCTTATACTGCAGCAATTGGGGAACCACCGACATTGATATTTGATTAATCCCAATTCTGCCCGCAAAGGCTAAACAAGAAGGCTATCACATGGCATTTTCCTGCCTGTGATAGCCTTTTTGAAAAAATATCAAAAAATGTTAATGGCGCGGAAAAAGCGAAAAACGGCTCGCATACGCGCACTCCTCACTCACCCTATATATATTACAATTGTATACACTTTGTACTATATCTAGTCATTCAAGTGTATAACTATGCCTGTTTTTACCATTTTATGGGATAAAGCCAACCTAAATAATTCCCTTGCGCTCCCCGTCCTTATATAACATATAAACAAATAATTTGTGACTTTTTTGTGTATTTCGCAAACTTTTTTTAAAAAACTATTGAAATTTGTCCAAAAATCAAGTACAATATAGTACAGTATAGACAAATCGACTCTACCGACGCCCGTGCGGTAGGGTTTTCGATTGGCTTTTTTATTCTGTAAGGGCATAGCGCGCCCATACAAAGGGGCAACTCCCCTTGTCCGCTTTACAGTGACAGGGTTCTGTGGGCAGAAGAGTAACTGAAAGGAAATTTTATATATGTCAAACCGTTTATTCCAGACCGTCATTCATCAAATGAAAGAGGTGATCGGTCACACGCTTGGCGTCATTGACGAAAACGGAATCATCGTTGCCTGCAGCGAGCTTGGAAGAATTGGCGAGTCCAAGCAGCGCATCAGGGAGGAGCTTGCCTACGCTCAGGGTAGCGTGGTTGACGGCGGCTTCACCTACCGCTTTATCACCGAGGGCAACAAGAGCGATTGCATCGTGTTCGTCGAGGGAACAGACCGCGAGGCGGACAAGAGTACCCAGATTTTAGCAGTTACCCTTGGCAATATCAAGAGCCTCTATGACGAGAAGTACGACAAGGGCTCCTTCATCAAGAACATTATTCTTGATAACATCCTTCCCAACGATATCTATGTTAAGAGCAACGAGCTTCACTTCTCCAATGACGAGCCCCGCGCGGTTATCGTTATCAAGTTCCAGGGAGTGACCGAGCTTCCCCCCTACGAGATCATCCAGCGTCTGGTTGGCGAGAGCGCCCGTGATTACATAATCAACATCTCCGAGCAGGATATCGTTATCGTTAAGGAGCTTTCGGACGGCACCACCGCCGATGACCTGGAGACAGAGGCGCAGGCCCTGCTTAAGGGTGCGCACGACGAGTATGCGGCAAAGCTTCTTGTCGGAATTTCCTCGGTTGTAGAAAAACTCAAGGACCTTGCCAGAGCCTACAAGGAGGCAAGAATAGCCCTGGAGGTTGGAAAGGTATTTGACATCGAAAAGCCCATTATGTCCTACGAGAGCCTGGGCATCGGCCGTCTTATTTACCAGCTTCCCACCACCCTTTGCGAGATATTCCTCGGCGAGGTATTCAAGAAGGGCTCGCTTGAGAGCCTGGACCGCGAGACGCTTATGACCGTTCAGTCCTTCTTCGAGAACAACCTGAATGTGTCCGAGACCTCAAGAAAGCTCTTTGTACATAGAAATACTCTTGTATACCGCCTTGAGAAGATAAGGAAGCTCACAGGGCTCGACCTTCGCGAGTTCGACCACGCAGTTACCTTCAAGGTTGCCCTGATGGTCAAGAAGTACCTGACAAGCAAGCCCACCAAGTTCTGATAACCACTTACCCTGCTTTTTTGCAGGGTAAGTTATTGTTTTATTATAAAAGCGGCATTTTCCGCTTATAATACCAATATTAATATAGAGAAAAAGAGATTATGGAAACAAGAATAAATACCTCGATAAAAACCACACGGATTGCGGTTATCGTGGGCTGCGTAGTACTTGTCATTGCCATTGGTATCTTTGCCCTTATCGCATTTACGGGAGGCGGCGAAACGCTTTCCAGGGAGGAGATCCTCCTGAATATGAAGGAGCTGGAGCGGGAGGACCCCGGATATGAGCTGGTTGCCTCCTATCTCAGCGCCTACGGCATAGGTAATTTTGACCGAGCGAAGTTCAAGACGGTGGAGCAATACTTCCTCCTCACCTTCTACAAGCCCCTGCCAAAGGCAAGCGAAATGGCTCGCGACACGGCAAACGCCTTCCTTGAGCAGTATTACGACAGCCTTGACCTAGCCGACACAAAGGCTACCACCGATGCCCTGCTCCGCTGCTATGTGGAGGCTACCGGTGACATATATTCCTTCTATCGCACAAAGGAGGAGTATGCCGAGTTTGAAGAGGACCTCAGCGGCGAGTCAACCTCGGTTGGCATCGGCGTAATGATACAGGCAAACTACCAGGATGTAACGCTTGAGATTATGAGCGTTCTTCCCCACACCCCCGCCGAGGAGGCAGGACTTAAGAGCGGCGACTTCATTGTTGCCGTCGATGATATCAAGCTCTCCGAGGTCGGCATAGACGCCATTATGGAGGCTATGCGTGGCGAGGTCGGCTCAACCGTCAGAGTAACGGTCAGAAGAGGCGGCGAGGAGATAACCGTCAGCGCAACCAGACAAACACTGAACGAGCATTCGGTATTCCTGAATATCGACTCAAATAAAATCGCAACCGTACAGATAACCGAGTTCAATGCCAAGACCTTCGAGGAATTCAAGGAGGCTGTCGACTCGGCAGTAGCCGAGAATGCCAAGGGCATCATCTTCGATATGCGAAACAACCCGGGCGGATATCTCGATGCTGTAATCAAGGCTATTGACTATGTGGCGCCGGACGGACAGATAATCTGCACCTACACCGTCGGACAGAGCGAGACCACCACCTACAAGAGCGAGGACGGCCACTATGTGGACCTGCCGATGGTCGTGCTTTGCAACTACGGAACAGCCTCGGCGGGCGAGCTGTTTACAGCCGCGCTCAGGGACTATGCCAAGGCAAAAACGATGAGTGTCAAAATCGTAGGTGAGAACACCTACGGCAAGGGAATTATGCAGGGCAGCGTGCCCCTCTATGACGGCTCGGTTATAACCTACACCATGGCTTACTACAATCCCCCCTCGGGAGTAAACTACGACGGAGTTGGAATTAAGCCCGATGTGGAGCTTCCCTACGGCGAGGATGACGCGCAGATGAAGGAGGCAATAAATCAGCTAAACAAGCTTATCTATGGCCCCTCGGGCACGCCCACACCCGATTTATAATGCAAATAATTATTTACAATTAATAGACAGGAGACAACCAAAATGGAACAGAAATTTTACACGCCTGCGGGCTTCCGCGCTCTGCAGGAGGAGCTTGACTATCTTCTTAATGTAAGAGTTGAGGAGAATAAAAAGGAGATTTCCAAGGCGCGCGCATACGGCGACCTCAGCGAGAACAGCGAGTACGACGCAGCTAAGCAGGAGCAGGCAATCATTCACGCAAGAATTGCCGAGCTTCAGGAGATGATCTCCAACGCAAAGGTGATCGACGAGAGCCAGATTGACGAGAGCAAGATATCCGTCGGCTCTATTGTAGTGTTCTTCAATGTTGAGAGAAACCGCGAGTTTAAGTATCACATAGTTGGCTCCTACGAGACCGACCCCGAAAACGGCAAGATTTCCGACTCCTCTCCCATCGGAGCAGCGCTCCTTGGAGCAAAGGAGGGTGACGAGGTCGTTGTTGAGGGCGCGGGCGTTCGCACCCAGCACCTGCGCGTTCTCTCGGTTGCAAGAGCCAAGGAAGCATAAGACCCAGCGAAAGGATTATTGACACAAATGGATAACAAGCAAGAGACTCAAAGCAGCACAAGCGAGCTGGTCGTAAGACGCGAGAAGCTCGCCTCCCTCGTTGCCGAGGGCAGAAATCCCTTTGAAATAACCAAGTTTGACACCACACATACAGCGCCCCAGGCTATTGCTGCCTACGAGGCGCGCGAGAGCGAGCTTGCCGAGGGCGAGACTATCGCAGTCCGTGTAGCGGGCAGAATGATGAGCCGCAGAATTATGGGCAAGGCATCCTTCGCGCATCTTCAGGACGGTGACGGAAGGATCCAGCTCTATGTTGCAAGAGACGGCGTAGGCGAGGAGGTCTATGCTGGCTTCAAGAAGTGGGATGTCGGCGACATTATCGGTGTTGAGGGCCATCTCTTCCGCACCCGTACAGGCGAGGTCTCCATTCACGCAACAAGCATCACCCTTCTTGCAAAATCGCTCCTTCCCCTGCCCGAGAAGTTCCACGGTCTTACCAATGTGGAGCAGAGATACAGACAGAGATATGTTGACCTTATCGTCAACCCCGAGGTTAAGGATACCTTCGTTAAGAGGAGCAAGATTCTTAAGCTCATCCGTGAGTTCCTTGACAATCGCGGCTACCTTGAGGTAGATACTCCCATACTTGTTCCCCTTGAGATCGGCGCCTCCGCAAGGCCCTTCATCACCCACCACAACACCCTTGATATGGATATGTACCTCCGTATCGAGACCGAGCTTTACCTGAAGAGGCTCATAGTTGGCGGTATGCATAAGGTTTACGAGGTCGGCAGAATTTTCAGAAACGAGGGTATGGACCCCAAGCACAATCCCGAATTCACCACCATCGAGCTTTATGAGGCATTCACCGATTATTACGGAATGATGGACCTCGTCGAGGAGCTTTACAAGATGCTTGCCAAGGAGGTTTGCGGCAGCACAAAAATCACCTACCAGGGCATCGAGATAGACCTCGGTCACTGGGAAAGACTCACTATGGTTGAGGCAGTAAAGAAGTACGCCGGCGTGGATTACAACGATTGGCAGAGCGACGAGGATGCTCGTGCCTGCGCCAAGGCTATGCACGTCGAGGTGCCCGAAAACGCAACACGGGGTACGGTCTTGGTCGAGCTGTTCGATGCTTTTGTCGAGGACAAGCTCATTCAGCCCACCTTCATCTATGACTATCCCGTAGAGAATAGCCCCCTCGCAAAGAGGAAGCCCACCAATCCCCTCTTCACCGAGAGATTTGAGTATTTCATCAACTGCACCGAGTTCGGCAACGCCTTCTCCGAGCTTAATGACCCCATCGACCAGAAGGAGCGCTTCGAGAGACAGGTCGAGGCAAAGCTCAAGGACGAGCCCACCTGCCACGCAGAGGTCGACTATGACTATGTCACCGCCCTCGAGTACGGCCTGCCCCCCACAGGCGGCTTAGGCTTCGGTGTTGACCGCCTTGTTATGCTTCTCACCGACTCCGCATCCATCCGCGATGTCCTCCTCTTCCCCACAATGAAGCCCGAGGTTTAATACGGAAGAGCAAGCATTCCAATAAAGCAAAAACACAAGAAAACAAGCAAAAAGAGCCGACACCGTTCGGCTCTTTTCTTTTAGCAGAGGAAAGTTTATTTACAATTGTATACTTGATATACACAGCATAATATGCTAAAATAGCCTTATAGAAAACAGACTCTTGAAGCGGCTTGATTATGCTCTTGATTTAAGCAAAGCGGGGGCAGGAGGGAAAAATGGGAATTAAAATTACAAATCTCACAAAGAAATATGACTCCTTCGGCACGGAGATCGCGGCTCTTGACGGTGTTAGCCTCGCCGTCGGTGACGGAGAGCTGGTTGCCATCGTAGGCGAGTCGGGCTCGGGGAAAACAACTCTCCTGAACCAGCTCTGCGGCATGGATTCCCCCGACGAGGGCGAGATTATTATAGACGGAATCAGCCTGACAGGGCTTTCAAATGACGAGCTTTGCAAAATGCGCCGCACAAAAATCGGCGTTGTATACCAGTTCTACAACCTGATTCCGGAGCTGAATATCAGGGATAATATTACCCTCCCCGTCGAGCTTGACGGCGGTGATGTAGACGAGGAGGCGCTGGCGGAAATCCTGCAGGCGGTCGGGCTCCTTGGCAGAGAGTGGGACTTTCCAAGCTCCTTGTCCGGCGGTCAGCAGCAGAGGGCGGCAATAGCGCGCGCCCTGTTTCAAAGGCCATCGCTTATCCTCGCCGACGAGCCTACGGGAAACCTTGACGAGAAAAACAGCGAAGATATCCTCGGACTTCTTTGCAAGTTGAACGAAGAAAAGAAGATTACCGTTATCATCGTCACC
Organism: Clostridia bacterium; assembly: GCA_017462445.1. Next base: position 4,690 of record JAFTRB010000097.1, on the reverse strand, counting down.
CACAGCAAGGCGGTTGCCGACAGGGCAAAACGCCTGATAACTCTAAAAAACGGACAGATAATCGGTAACGAGGTAAGGTGATATGAAAACGCTGTTGCATATCACTCTTGCCAAGCTAAGAAAAAGCCCGGGGAAAAGCCTGCTTCAGGCCTTCGCCGCACTCGTCTCCTTCTTTATATTATCCTTCCTCCTCTGCTTCGTTATATCTCTGGAGGAATTCAAGCTGTCAAATCCAACCCTCGGACTTGAAGCCACAAGCGCAGAAAGCGCCTTAACGGTAGAGGCGATCAAAGAATTCTTTGCCGAAATTGTTTCGGGAATAAGCTTTATCGCAATAGCCCTGATAATTCTTACCTTTTCCTCGCTCTTTATATTTTCAAGGCTTCAAGCGGAGGAAAACAGGCGCTTCCTTGCAACCCTTGCAAGCATCGGCGCAACAGGCGGCCAAAGAACGATCATCTCTGCCTCCGAGACACTCATTTTGTACGGAATTCCAATCATATCGGGCAGCCTGCTCGGTATGCTCCCCTCGCAGCTCTTTGTAGGTACGGTCGCAAAAATCTTTGCCAGTGACTTCGCCCCCTCCCCTCTTTCGGCTCTGCCATCGGTGCTTCTCTCGGCTCTCGGCATTCTGCTTGTGCTTTTAGCCAACCACGCCCCGAGGGGAAATGGCGGCGTGTCGCTTATGGAGAATGTCAAGGCCCACAACAAAGGGGAAGCCGAAAGCAGGCATAATTACAGAAAATCCTACACCTTCCGCCATATGCCCATCGAAAAGCGCCTCGCAAAAAAGAGCGTATCATACCACAGCAGCACCTACAACAGAATTACATTTATGTTCATAGCAAGCGTTCTTTATCCCTTCTTGGCAATCCTTTTCTTTGCGCTGGTCTCGGACACAAGAGTGATAGACCACACGCCGAGCTATGGAATTGATGTAGCCGAGCTGGTAGAGGTCTTTGCCGGCAACATAGCCCTTTTCGGCATTTTATCCCTCCTTGCATTGACCCTGTTCGGCGTGCTTCAGGCAGTATATATCATCAAGGCTCACAGCATCGCAAGAGCGAAGGCACTCACTGCCTACAAGAGCATCGGTATGACCGATCCGAGCATAAAAAGAATGCTGAAATACGAATACGCCTCTGCGCTTTCCCGCGCCGTCATCTACCTGATATTCATCATTCTCCTTTCCCTCATCGGCATAAACAGCCTGTAAACTAAAGTATAAAAGCTCTCCAAAATCCAATCGGAGAGCTTTTTGTGCCCTTATCCTATTCACATATTGTAATTTCATAGCGCACGCCTCTATTACTTGCTTTTGAGTAAAAATCCACAGTATTGTATAAAATAATAAAGAGAATTGCACCGAAAATGAATCATTTCTGAAAATAATTGCAAGTATACTTATAGTTTTTCTTGACAAATATTTATTTTTATGCTATTCTAATTACAAAAGGAGGGGTTTAATATGGCTATTACCTCAAAGGATGGCATCTTGAAGGTGTTAACCGCTTATAATCCATGGTGGAAAACCGGCGTTGTAAATCCCAAGATGACTAAAAACTATAAAAGATTTGCTTTCTATGAAGCTATGAAGCGTTTAAACGAGCGCAGCCTTCGCCGTACTGTTGTTTTGACCGGCGCTAGAAGGGTTGGAAAAACTACAATTCAATATCAAATGATTGAAGAGTTGTTAAGGGAAGGAGTTCCTCCGCAAAAAATCGTTTTTATTTCTATGGATCATCCAATGCTCAAGCTGAGCCAATTTCAGGATGTCCTGGATTGTTATCACGAAAATATATATGCAAACCAGGATGTATACTATTTCTTTGATGAAATACAGTATACCTCCGATTGGGATCGTTGGTTAAAAATAATATATGATAATCAACCGGATACAAGTATTGTTGCTACCGGATCAGCAAGCCCTGCTTTAATCAAGGGGAGCAGAGAAAGCGGTGCCGGCCGTTGGTCTATCATTCAAATACCCACTTTATCCTTTTATGAATATTGTGAGCTGCTTGAGCTTGATAAGCCCGATATTCCCGAAAACCTCAAGGCAACGGATTTGTTGAAGAAATCTCAGTATGAGCGCACTCAGATTATGCTACAGCTTTCAAAGGTTCAAAATCATTTCATTAGATATCTGCAAGTGGGAGGATTCCCCGAGCTTGCGCTTGCAGATAATGATTTGATGGCACAGCAGATTATGAGAGAAGATGTTGTCGATAAGGTATTAAAGCGCGATTTGCCCTCTCTTTATAACATTAGAAATGCAACGGAGCTTGAACGAATTTTCTTATATTTGTGCAATGTATCCTCGGAAATAATATCTATTGATGCAATTACCAAAGAATTAAATGGAGTGTCGCGCGCCACCGTAGAGAATTACATTCAATACTTGGAAAGCGCAAATCTGATATACCAAAGCTGGCCGGTTGATATGGCGGGCAAAAAGGTGCTGAAGGCAAGACCCAAAATTTACATTGCAGACGCAGCTATACGAAACGCTGTTTTGATGGATGATTTAATCTTAACAGATCCCGTTGGTATGGGCAAGGTAGTTGAAACAGCAGTATATAAGCATGTAACATCATTTTATTATAAATTCGCAACCTCTGTTGGGTATTTCCGCGGTGGCAAAAAGAACAAGGAAATCGATGTTGTGGTTGATTATCCTATGACTAAAAACATTTTGATTGAGGTAAAATACCGCGAATCTGCCCCGATTGCCGATGATGATGCAATTATTGAGTTTTGCGATGAGGCATCTGTTGCGATTATTATTACTAAAACTGCAACCGATTTTGGTGTGCATAATGCTCCAAATGGCAAGGAGTTATTAAGAATTCCCGCATTTGCATTCTTATATCTTTTAGGAAATGCAGAAAAGCATGGTTATCACGGCGTAGAGTAACACAACCGCTCGTTGAGCAAATATTGCCAATCTGTATGTTCACTATTTAGCGCGTCTTTGTTATACTTAAAATGTAACAGGAAGGAGGTTCATCATGCAGCATTCAATAGGTAAAACAATAAAGGAGCTTCGCCGTGGGCGTGGCTTAACACAGGAGGAGCTCGCTGAAAAGCTTGGTGTAACCGCTCAGGCTATTTCAAAATGGGAAAACGAAAGCGGTATGCCGGACCTATCCCAAATCGTCCCTCTCGCTCATATTTTCGGAGTAAGCACAGATGTTCTTCTCGGAGCTGGCGAAATAAAGAAAACCGAGGACATAGCCGAAATTCTTCAGCGAGCGCAAAAAAAGATAACCTTCCCACTGACAGTGGAATGCCTGACCGAGAAGTATAATGTCCTTCTTGAGGGACTTAAGCTTTATCCCGACAACTGTACTCTGCTTATTCAATGTATGGAGCTTGAGATTTCTTTAGCATACCCCGCCAACCCGATTTATGACGAAAAGAACGCCCACGCCCTATATGAGTCCTGCAAAAAGCACGCAAGCTTCATCCTCGCCTATGATGACAACATAAACCGCATACTTCGCGCAAGAATGATAATGGTTATGCTCCACTCGGCTTACGGCAATTTTGCCGAGGCGCGCAAGGAGGCGGAGAAATTCCCGACAAGGGTGGACTTTAACATCCACAGAATGTATGCAGTCTATGCCCACTGGCAAAAGGATATCAGAACCGAGATTAACAGCTATCAGTTCTATATTATGAACACTCTTTGGGCGCTGATCGGTGGCGCCGTCTCGCTTGCCAAGGCGTACGATTCCGTGGAGGAAGCCGACAAGGCTATGGATATTTACAAGCGCCTTATAGAAATGCTTGATATAATCTTCAAAAATGAAATAAAAATGCCCTTCCATCATCCCGAGGGCGGTGACATTTATGTTTTGCTTGCCGAAAAGGCAATGGAAAAAGGGGATATGGAGCTTGCCCTCGATTCATTGGAAAAAGCTATCCGCTATGACATAAAGGAAAAGGGGGAGCTTATCTCTTCCGGCTTCAAAATAGAATCCCCCTTCCTCTCCGAGGTCGGCGGAAAATTTGGCGACAGATATCAAAACCTCGACGAGATAATGTCAATGCCCTGCTTCGGGCCGATTAAGGACAACGAGCGCTACCGCAAGCTTCTTCGGGAAATAGAAGAATTCAATAGCTCAAAGTGAAAGGAGTTCATTATGTCGATTTGCAATAACCGGTTGAAAAAGCTCCTAGGGGGCGCAGAAAAGCAGGCGCTGGAGCATTTTGACTTCTACCGCGTCACTCTGGGGGAAACCGACCTTCTTATTTACATCAGCCGCAAAAGTGCGAACAAAGCCTCCCATATCTACGCCCTCGAAAGCGGTGATATAATCTGGGAGCAGCTCTACCCCTTCGGCGGTATGTCGCGACCATCAAGCGACAGGCAGTATGTCTTAAAGCCACAGCGCAAAAGAGATAGCATAACCGTAGTCGCCATAAGAGGCACGGCCGCAAGCATAACCGGCCTCGATACAGACGCCTTCAAATCTCACCTCGCCTCGCCTCTGAAAAACAACATTTACCTTATGTCCGAAGCGCATCTGGAGAGCTTTATCGAAAAGCTGGGCTAAAGGGCAGAACGGAAAGCTTACTAAACACAGCACAGTAATAGCCTAAAGGTCGTTTCGACAAGACAGAGGTGCGCTGCGATTGCAGCGCACCACTGCTTTTTATTATTAAGGCTAATAAAGACCCAGCC
>JAFTRB010000096.1 GCA_017462445.1 Clostridia bacterium | reverse complement strand
TTTTTATTGCGGAAAATAGAAGGTAGTATGACACAAGATTGTGAATAATTATTCATTTATGCATTCTGTCACTCGCTCCGTAAGGGTGTTTGTTTGAAAAATATATTCATAATTATTCAATAAAATATCTAAAATAATGCATAATATGCTGTCAAATTGGCTTAAAAACGCCAATAATGAATAAAAATGCAAAAATTTTGAATTATTTTTCAAAAACCCTTGACATTATGCATTTTGTGATGTATAATTATGAAGCATTAAAAAAACAACCCCCATTTTTGGGGAAATAAGGAGAAAAACAATGAAAAAGATTATTTCTGTTTTGGTTGTGCTTGCGCTCGCTTGCACAATGCTCTTCGCCTTCACCTCCTGTGGCGGCGGCGAGATCATCGTTCAGACCAACGCATACTTCGCTCCCTTCGAGTATTATGACGGCTCCGATATTGTCGGCGTTGACGTTGAGATCATGGAGCTTGTAGGCAAGAAGCTTGGCAAGACCGTTAAGTGGCAGGATGGCGACTTCGGTATCATCATCGATACCGTTAAGGAAGGCAAGATGGCAGACTGCGGCGCGGCAGGCATCACCATCACCGACGAGAGAAAGGATAAGGTTGACTTCTCTAACCCCTATTACACCTCTGTTCAGTATGTAGTTCTTCCCGCAGACAGCACCGTTGCTACCAAGACCGCTGACGGTGTTACCTATGTAGTTTGGGAGGCTCTTGCTGGCCTTACCATCGCTACCCAGACCGATACAACCGGTTGGATCTACACCGACGGCGAGATTAACGCTACCGAGGATAATGACTACGGCTATGCAGGCGTTCTCTACGGCACCAACACCGAGCACAAGGCTATGGACTCCGCCAATGTTGCGGCAGACGCTCTCGGCACCACCGTTGATGTTCTCATCGTAGACGAGCTTCCCGCTCAGTACCTCACCCAGAACTCCACCAAGGGCTTCAAGTGCTATCCCCTCTACTACTCCGGCTCTGACGGAGAGGCTGATTCCCCTGTTGAGGAGCAGTATGCTATCGCAGTTACCAAGGGTAACACCGAGCTTCTTGACGCCATCAACGCAGTTCTTGCCGAGCTTGGCGAGGATAAGATCCAGGAGATGGTTATGGCTCACATGGGTATGGAGGACTGATTTTCCTCGACCCGTATCACACTTTTTGATACATTGCGAAAAAGAACTTGGCCCTATGGCGAGTTCTTTTTCGTGCGTATAGGGCTTTTTTGAAAATACTTCCCGAGAGGGAAGAATGGAGTTAACAATGAGTTTTTTTACTGATATAGGTATACTTCTTACAAATGCGAAGTATATGGGAATGCTCTTTGAGGGACTTCTCACCACGCTTATTGTGTCGGTGTTTGCCGCCCTGCTCGGCCTTGTACTCGGTACGCTTGTCGCCATAGTCGGCATAGCCGAGGACTCGCCCTGGCTAAAGCTTCCCAAGCTTATTTGTAAGCTTTATGTCACCGTAATTCGTGGCACGCCTATGGCTCTTCAGCTGTTTATTATGGCATATGCCATCTTCGCCATTCGCGGCTTCCCCCAGGAGATTATAGCAATCGTTGCCTTTGGTATCAACTCGGGCGCATATGTTTCCGAGAGCATCAGGGGAGGTATTCTCTCTGTTGATATCGGACAGACCGAGGCAGGACGGGCGCTTGGACTTCCCAGCGGAATAACAATGATGAAGATAGTTATTCCTCAGGCGATAAAGAATGTTATCCCCGCAATTGGTAACGAGCTTATCGCGCTTATAAAGGAGACCTCCATTGTAAGCATGATTGGTATGTATGACCTGACTCAGGCGGCAAAGGTTATCGGCGCAGGTAACAATATGGCAAGCTATATAGTTCCCATGTCGGTGGCAGCCTGCTTCTATCTTGCGATAGTGTACCTGCTTACCTTTGGAATTAAAATGATAGAAAAGAGGTTGAGAGCCGGTGATAAGCGTTAAGAATGTTTACAAGTCATTTGGCGAGCTTGATGTTTTATCAGGCGTGTCCTGTGAGATAAAGGACGGCGAGGTTGTCGCAATCATAGGCCCCTCGGGAAGCGGAAAGAGTACGCTTCTTCGCTGTATGAACCTGCTGGAGGTGCCTACAAGCGGCGAGATCTGGATGGATGACAGCCTGATAAGCGAGCCCGACCCCTATATGCACCCTGAGGTTATAAGGGAGTCAAATATATACAAGAAGCTGGCGCAGGAGCTTGAGGATGCTTCCGATGATAGCTCGGTTATTGAGAAAATTATCTCCGAGCGCCTCCTTCGCGGCTTCCAGGGCTTTGCCTATAACAAGGCGCTGAAAGCGATAAGAGAAGGGTTCAAGCTTGATATAAACCTGGCGCGCCGCCAGATGGGAATGGTGTTCCAGCATTTTAACCTCTTCAACAACAAGACGGTTATTGAAAACCTTACCCTTGTGCCAATCGAGCTTAAGCTCAAGACCAAGGAGGAGGCGGAGGCAAGGGCAATGCAGCTGCTTGAGCGCATCGGTCTTGCCGATAAGAGAGACGAATACCCCTCCAAGCTCTCGGGCGGACAGAAGCAGAGGGTTGCCATCATTCGCGCCCTTGCAATGGACCCCAAGGTCATTCTCTTTGACGA
>JAFTRB010000095.1 GCA_017462445.1 Clostridia bacterium | reverse complement strand
ACACCTTCGTTATGGGTGATGACTGGGAGGGAAAATTTGACTTCCTTAAGGATTACTGCGAGGTAGTTTATCTGCCCAGAACCCCCGAGATCTCCACCACCCAGATTAAAAAGGAGCTTGGAAAATGATTCTGCACGATTCTTTATCAGCCTTGGGAAGGACGGAGCCTCTTGTCAGCGTTATTATGCCGGTTTTCAACACGCAGGATTTCGTTGCATTGGCGATAGAGTCGGTGTTGAATCAAACCTATAAAAACCTGGAGCTTATATGCGTTGACGACGGCTCTGAGGATGAGAGCGCAAATATCATTCGCTCCTATATGATGAAGGATAACCGCATACAACTCATACAGATAGAAAATCACGGTCAAGGCTATGTAAGAAATATGGCGGCAAAAATGGCGAAGGGAGAGTATATCCAATTCCTGGATGCAGATGACTACCTCTCGCCCTACACCCTGGACCTTGCGGTTGCGCGCGCAGAAAAGGACGGCTCTGACCTGGTGGTTTATGACTGGTTTTATTACGAGCCGTTGGGTAAGGTTTCAAAATATGTAAATAAGGACGAATTCTTCTCCCGTCCCGTGCTAAAGGGGCGAGAGTGCCTGGAGCTGTTGAAGATTACCCCCTATTTTACTGTCAATAAGCTTTACCGCAAGAGCTTTCTTCTGGAAAACAATGTCGTTTACGGCGAGAACTACATTTACGAGGACATTCCCTTTTGGGCAAAGGTTTCGCTCAAAGCAAAGCTTGCCTCTCTGATACACTCCCCACTATACCGTGTAACGATAAACAAAAATTCCACAACTAAAACCAATCTTGGAACAGACCGACATTGCCGTGGCTTCATCCTTGCGACAGAAGAAATATCAAGAGATTTCAAAGAAAACGAAGCAACAGAGGAAGCGAGATACTATATATTCAATTATTTGCTTCAGAAATTCGCCTACTATTATACCGCCAGGACGCCCAAGGAACTGAAGGCGGGCTTTGCGCGCGACTTCGTTTATGCCCTGTCGGAATTTGATGTTAGAGATCTTGGGCTTGATGCATATACCAGCCAGTTCTTAAAAAAGAATGTTTTTCGCAAAAAGGACTATCGCAAATTCGGCTCTATGATAGATTTCTTATATGTAAAAAAGCCGAGAATGAAAAAGCTGTATGTCAAGGTAACGACCAAGTTCAAAAACGGAATAAAGAAGCTTTTAAAGCTGCTGCATTTAAGAAAAAATCATCCGTCCACATTAAATGACAAATATCTGGCCGAGACCAAAAAGCCCTTATATGGCGATGTTATTCTCTTTATGGGCTTTGATTACCGTTATACGGGCAACTCGCGTTATTTGTTTGAACAAATGATAAAACACCCCACTAACAAAAAGCTTTTCTTTATTACCGATGATGTGAGAGTCCCCTTTGAGTACAGAATAAAGCCCCACACCGAGCGCGCCAATCGCTTTATTGCAAGAGCAAAGACCATAATATTTGAAAGCTGGCCTTCCCCCAGCCTTGTAAAGCGCGCCGGAACAAACTGGATACAGCTATGGCATGGAACTCCGCTTAAGAAAATGCTGTTTGATACCCATGAAAAAACAGTTTATGAGAGAAACCCCGAGCAGAAAATATCAAAGTTCAAGGGAATTGCGAACTGGGATTATCTTATTGTTGATAACCCATCTATATCCTCCTATTTCGAGACCTGCTTCCTTATTCCCCGCCATCGCATTATTCCGTCCGGATATCCAAGAGTAAAATATTTGCTTGATAATTACAATGACGAATCATTCAAATCCAAGCTCAAAGAAAAATACGGCTTCCCGAAGGATAAAAAGTTAGTTCTATATCTACCGACCTGGAGAGATTATAATTACAAAACCGAGGAGGGAGAGCTTGACATCTCCTATCTGCTTGATCCCGCCAGGTTAAACAAGGAGCTTGGCGATGATTACCTTGTTGTTTACAAGGATCACGCGTTTTTATCCAATTCAAAGCTTGTTGATTTTCCCAATTATGATACAGCGGAAACACAAGAGCTGTTGTTGATTGCCGATTATCTCATCACCGACTATTCATCTGTTATGTTCGACGCCTTTTCCATAGATGTTCCCGTTGTAATTTACTGCAAGGACTTCGAGCGCAACGAAGAGGAGCGAGGAGTCTATGACAGCATATGGGAGGACATAAAGCCCCTCAACTGCGAGAGCTTGGGCGAGGTGGTTGAAGCAATCAGGAACTACAAGCATCAGGCCGTCTGTGAATCGGTAAAGAGAAAATACAGTTATCAAAGCGAGTGCAGCCTGCAGGAGTTAATTTTCTCTCTGTAAGCCAAGCCGCTACAAGGCAGAAGGGCTAAAATCGCATTCGGCTAAGCTTTAGAAGCCTTCAGGCAACCCTCGCGAAAACACACTCAATTTCTAAAGGAGCTAATAAAATAAATGTTCAAGGTGGCGAAAAAATTCTTTCGTTTGATGAAGGACCAGTTCTGGAGAGCAAAGCAGGAATATCTGAAGTATTACAGGGAGCTTCCCATTGATGACAAGATAATTCTTCTTGAATCCGAGCACGGAAAAAAGCTCGACGGAAGTATTTTTTACATCATAAAATATCTGGCAACCAACGATAAATATCAGGATTACAAAATATATGTTACCTCGCTGGGCAGGAATCTACGCAGGTTCAAGCAGTTTATGACCGAGCACGGCATAGAAAACGTCACCCCTGTTATGCTTGCATCGGATGAGTATATGCGCCTTCTTGCCTCGGCAAAATATCTTATAAACGATACCTCCTTCGGCCCCTACTATATAAAGAAGGAGGGACAGGTATACCTGAACACCTGGCATGGTACCCCGCTGAAAACACTGGGAAAAAGCGATGCCTCTGACTATCATTCAATAGGAAATATTCTTCGCAACTTTGTACAGAGTGACTTTCTTATGTACCCTAACGCCTATACCAGGGACATAATGATTCGCGACTATATGTTGGAAAACATCTCACAGGGCTCGGTGATCATGTCGGGCTATCCCCGAAACGAGGTGTTCTTTGACAGTGACGCGCGTCAGGCTGTACGGGAAAGGCTGGAGCTTAACGGAAAGCGGGTTTATGTTTATATGCCCACCTACCGTGGCAAGGTCAGCAAGGGAAAAACCTCCAAAAGCTCGGCTTATTTGACCTATTATCTGTTTGAGCTGGACAAGCGTCTTGGGGAGGATGAGATTCTGTATGTCAATCTTCACCCGCTTGCCACCGACGGAATCGACTTCTCCGAATTTAAGAATATCAGAAAATTCCCCAAGGAATACGAGGTATATGAATTCCTTAACATCGCCGATGTATTGATTACCGACTATTCCAGCGTCTTCTTTGACTTTGCTGTGACGGGCAGAAAAATCGTTCTTTTCACATACGACGAAGAAGAATATCTCGCCTCAAGAGGTATGTATTTCGACATCAGAGGTCTTCCCTTCCCCAGGGTGTATGAATTGGATTCGCTCATGGAGGAGCTTCGCAGCGAAAAGAATTATGACGAAAAGAGCTTCCTGTCCGAGTTCTGTCCATACGATTGCGCAAACGCCTCACAGCTGCTCTGTGACAGAGTTATTCTTTGCGAGGACACCGGTCTTGAGGTTGAGCCTATAAAGGATAACGGGAAGGAAAATGTCCTTATCTACGCCGGAAACCTTGCCGGAAACGGCATTACGGTTTCGCTCATATCTCTGCTTAATACAATAGATATCGGAAAGAGAAACTATATTGTTGCCTTCAAGACGGAGCATATAGCAAAAAATAAGGAGCAGCTAAAAAAGCTTCCGGAAGGAGTAACATACTTCCCCTTCTCCGGAGATTTCAATCTGACTATCTGGGACAGAGTGAAGCGAAAGTTCTTTAAGTCCAAGTTCATCACCGCCACAAGCTTTGCAGGAAAAAGCAATGACCTTCTCGGCGATGCCTTTATGCAATTCTTTGGCGGAGCCAGAATAAACAGTGTAATTCAGTTCAACGGCTATGAAGCCGAGATTATTTTGCTGTTCTCCGCCTTCCCCGGCAAAAAAACCATCTTCGTTCACAACAATATGGTTGAAGAGGCAAGGAAGAAGAAGAACCAGCGTTGGGATGTGCTGGAATACGCATACAGGCACTATGACAATGTGGCTATTGTTACCGAGGATATGCGCGCGCCCACCCTTGAAATATCCAAGCACCCCGACAATATCAAGGTGGTAAAGAATACTATCAATTATTCACAGATACTCGAAAAGGCGAAGGCCGAGTTCGAGGAGGGCTCCTATGCTAAATGCTCTGTAACCTTTGATGAGGCAAGGGCTGCGCTTGAATCCGATGCCATCAAGTTTATCAACATCGGCAGATATTCTCCGGAGAAGGGACAGGACAGGCTTATAGATGCCTTTGCCGCCTTTAACAAGGAAAATCCAAATAGCTATCTGTTTATAATCGGCGGTTATACTCAGTCCGATACCTATGATAATCTTTTGAAGCAGCTTGAGGATTACTCGCTGTCCGATAGAGTTATTCTGCTTACCAGCATGCCCAACCCATATACCGTACTGAAAAAATGCGACTACTTCATCCTATCCTCTCGCTACGAGGGCTTTGGCCTTGTTCTGGCAGAGGCTGACATCCTTGGTAAGCCCGTGATCTCCACAGATATTGCCGGACCGAGAACCTTTATGCAGAGGTATGGCGGAACGCTTGTAGAGGACTCTACCGAGGGCATTCTTTCGGGCATGCATATGCTTACAGAAGGCAAGGTTCCCGTGATGAATGTGGACTATGAGCAGTATAACGACGAAACAAGGAAGCAGTTCGAAGCTCTGTTCTGACATCCTGAAAGGAGTTTTTTATGTTTAATACCTTAAAAAAGCATCGCTTTCTCCTTGAGGAGCTTATAAAGCGTGACTTCAAGAAGAAATATAAGCGTAGCATTCTGGGCATTGGCTGGAGCATTCTTGCTCCCCTGCTCACCCTGCTTGTAATGTACCTGGTGTTCTCAACCATATTCGGCAACAAGATAGAGCATTATATGATTTATCTTTTCTGCGGAAATCTGGTTTTCTCCTACTTCAATGAGTCCACCACCCAGGGCATGAGCGCGCTTATGAGCAATGCAAATATCTTCACGAAGATAAATGTTCCAAAGTATATGTTCCTGCTCTCCAAGAACCTGCAGACGCTTATCAACTTCGGCTTGACGCTTATTGTGTTCTTTGTATTCTGCATTTTTGACGGCATCACATTTACCTGGGCATTCTTCGCCTTGCTCATACCCATTATTTGCCTTGTGATATTCAACATAGGCATTGGTATGGTGCTGTCGGCAATGTTCGTATTCTTCCGGGATATCCAGTATTTGTGGAATGTGTTTACACTACTGCTTATGTATATGTCGGCAATATTCTACAATGTCAACGAGTTCAGCTCAGAGGTGCAGGCAATATTCCATATAAACCCGGTATTCGTCTATATCAAGTATTTCCGCACGGTGGTGCTTGAGGGTGTCGTTCCCGATCTCGGGCTTCACCTTTTGGCGGTTGGCTATGCCCTTTTGGCATTTGGCATCGGCGCGCTTATATACAAGACGAAAAATCACCGCTTCCTATATTATGTGTAAGGAGGATGTATGAACAATCAGGATAAAAATCTCCCCCTTATAGAATGCCATAATGTTTCTATCCGTTATATAACCGGTGACTTCCGCGAAATCGGACTTAAGGAGTTCATAATCCGCAAGCTGACCGGAAAATATAAGGTTAATGAATTTTGGGCGGACAGGCATGTAACCTTCAGCATCAACCGCGGCGATATGCTTGGAATTATCGGCACGAACGGAGCGGGTAAGTCTACCCTGCTTAAGGCAATATCCGGCATTATGCAGCCCACCGAGGGCTATGTTGAGCGCCGCGGAAAGATTGCCGCTCTTCTGGAGCTGGCAAGCGGCTTTGATGGCGACCTCACCGTCAGGGAAAACACATATTTAAGAGGCGCGCTCCTCGGCTATACTAGAGCCTTTATGGACGAAACCTACAAGGAGATAATCGCCTTCTCCGAGCTGGAGGAATACCAGGACAGAGCCTTCAAGCATCTGTCAAGCGGTATGAAATCCCGTCTGGCGTTCTCCATCGCGTCGCTTGTCAACCCGGATATTCTTATCCTTGACGAGGTTTTGTCGGTTGGCGACGGCGGCTTCAGGCGCAAGAGCGAGGAAAAAATGAAGTCCATCATTTCCGGCGGAGCAACCACCATTCTTGTCTCTCACTCCATACCGCAGGTTCGCTCGATGTGCAATAAAATTCTCTGGCTCGACCACGGCAAGCAGGTTGTTTTCGGTGACGATGTCAAGGGAATTTGCGACAGATACGAGGAGTTCCTTAAAACCAAGGTGCTTCCCACCTTTGACTAGCTTTTATAAAAACCGAGAGCGTTCAGCGTGTTCTCCATTAAGGAAACGCGCTGAACGCTCTCATTTTTTACTTTTGTGAAATTATTGAGAAAATTCTTTTTCATCTTTCTTCATGCCGAAGAGTCTTGCGAAGAAGCCGGTAAAGCCGCGCCACCACTTCTGCTGACGGAGGAAGGCTCCCACGCTCTCGATGCGAACCTTTAACCCCTTGTCCTCTCTCTTCTTGTACTGGGAATGGTTGTACATCAGCACATTGGCAACGAAGTCGCGCACCTCGGGATTTTCAAACTCCTCGGGATCGGCCTTTGTCCAGCCAAGCGCCTCCGCGTACTCATTGTGGTAGAGGTCAAAGAATGCCCCCTTGGCGTCCCACCAAAGCAGATTATATATCTTGTAAGCTCGGCTGGCGGACAGGTTCAGATAGGACTGGTAGAGCGGTATGTACATTCCGTGGCTCATCAAAAAGTCCTTTATCCTGGTGTAGATTATGGGAACCTGGCGGTAATACTTCTTGAAAAGCTTGGGCTTTGCCTGCTCGGAATACACGCGGTGATGGAAGAGGATCTCCTCTACCTTTCCAACCCTGGAGGCAAGCGAGAGGCTTGTCATAACAAAATATGTATCCTCAAAAACGCGAAGCTCGGGGTCGAAGCTAAGCCCCTTGTCCTTCAGGAAGGAATGGCGGTAGAGCTTGTTCCAGACATAGGCAGTCGTACACTGGAAGATGTGGTCGGGGAACTCGCTGGTAGAGACGATCCGTCCTCCGTTAAACAGCTCACCGTGGTCGCAGGCAATATTCGGCTCGAATTTTGCCTTCTTATTATTATATACATCATACTTGGCAATCGCTATGTCAAGATCCTCTCTTACCGCGAGGTCATACAGCTTCTCCAGCATTGTAGGCTCGCAGAAGTCGTCTGCATCCATAAGGATGACAAACTCGCCACGGGCGCGCGCCAAGCCCTTGTTTCGCGCAAGAGACGGCCCCGCATTGTTCTCGGTGATGATACGTATACGGTCATCTGCCTTCTGGTATTCGGTAAGAACGTGGAGCGAGCGGTCGGTAGAGCCATCGTCAACACAGATAAGCTCAAGCTCGGTGAGCGTCTGGGTAATGATGCTGTCAAGAGCGGGGCGAAGGTATTCGTAGGCGTTGTAAATCGGCATTACAACAGTAACCTTGATTGGGTTCTCCTTTGGCGCCTCGGCAGCTACCTCTATCCCCTCCGCTACAGCCTCAGCCGCGCCCTGCGCGTCCTGAGCCGCTTCGGTCAAATCAATGTTATCTATAGAAATATTATCGTTATTCATAAAGGCTCCTCTTAAATATAAGAAGTTATGACAGGAATTCATAATGCAACGGGCGTATAGTAGCCCATACAATTGTTAACTATTGTTAACTATTATTAACTCCATTTTAACACGAATTTTATTCTTTGTCAATATGAATATATTTCTACCCCCTCCAAAATAGTCCATAATTGAAAAAACATCGGGCAGAATTCCCCACTTTTATTGTTTTTTCTTAGTTCCAGAGGCTTAAGAAAGCCAATTATAGCAGCAAACAAGCTTCATATCCTGCCGCCTACCATGACTGCCACAACTCATTTTCACTCCCTACCCCATTTTTGACAACACCCCATTTTCATTTTTCAATCTTCCCTTTTCAATTCAAAAAACGCCCTCCCGAAGGAAGGCGTTTTACATTTTAATGATTATTCGGTTATGGTGAGAGACTCGGGAATCTCGTCCTGGGGAGCGGCTACGAACTCGGGCTCGTATACCTCTGCCACGGGAGCGGGCTCACGGGTGTTCTCTATACCGACAGAGTTGTACATTCCAAGACCTGTACCTGCGGGAATGAGCTTACCGATGATAACGTT
>JAFTRB010000094.1 GCA_017462445.1 Clostridia bacterium | reverse complement strand
TCGGTGATGATGCGCTTGCCGGTGCGGTAGTCGCCGTACTCAGCGGTGTTGGAGATGGAATATCTCATCCCCTCAAAGCCGCTTTGGTAGATAAGGTCAACGATAAGCTTCATCTCGTGGATACACTCAAAATATGCGTTCCTGGGGTCATAGCCGGCGCCGACAAGAGTCTCAAAGCCTGCCTGCATAAGCGCGCATACGCCGCCACAGAGAACAGCCTGCTCGCCGAAGAGGTCGGTCTCGGTCTCGGTGCGGAAGGTGGTTTCAAGCACGCCCGCGCGAGCGCCACCGATACCAAGCGCATATGCAAGTCCGATATCAAGAGCATCGCCGGTAGCATCCTGGTGTACCGCTATAAGACAAGGAACTCCCTTGCCTGCCTGGTACTCACTGCGGACAGTATGTCCGGGGCCCTTCGGCGCAATCATGATTACATTGACATCCTTCGGAGGCTTGATACAGCCATAATGGATGTTGAAGCCGTGGGCAGAAGCGAGAGTCTTTCCCTCGGTGAGATTAGGCTCGATCGACTCACGGTAAAGCTTTGCCTGCTTTTCATCATTGATAAGAATCATAATGATGTCGGCATTTTTTGCCGCATCCGCGGCCGTCATAACCTTGAGGCCGGCCTTCTCCGCCTTCTCCCAGCTCTTGCTGCCTACATAGAGGCCAACTATAACATCAACTCCGGAATCGCGGAGGTTAAGCGCATGCGCGTGACCCTGAGAGCCGTATCCGATAATTGCAACCGTCTTGCCGTTAAGTCTGGAAAGGTCGCAGTCCTGCTGATAGAAAATTCTTGCATTGTTACTCATTGTTTTATCTCCTTTTAAGTAGTTATTGGTCTATTCAGGGAGGGGATTACTTTCCCTCTCCGCCAAGAAGAGTGGAATTGCCTCTGTCAAGCGCAACAATTCCCGTGCGACACAGCTCTATTATTCCGTACGGAAGCATAAGCTGAACAAATGCGTCAACCTTAGAGGGGTCTCCGGTTATCTCAATGCACATAGCATCGGCGGTGTAGTCGATGACATTGCCGCGAAAAACATTTACGGCATCGAGAATATCTCCCCTGGTTTCTCTGGTGTATCCAACCTTCAGAAGCATAAGCTCCCGCTTTATCGAATCATCCTGAAGGACATCTACCTTCTTGACATTATGGAGCTTCTTAAGCTGGTTGATGAGCTGCTCCCTGGCATAGCCATCACCGCTGAGGCTGATGGTTATCCTTGAATACTCCGGGCTTTCAGTCTCGCCACCCGTCAAGGCGTCTATATTGAAGCCGCGCCTTGTAAACATACTTGTTACTCTGGTCAATACGCCATAGTGGTTATCTACATAAACCGCAATAACGAAGGGCTTTACCTTTGTCATACCTTATCTCCTCTCTCAATCTTTGTTATAATCTCGTCAATCGAGCCTCCGGGCGGAAGCATAGGAAGAACGAATTCATCCGCATCGATGTAGGTGTCGATTACTACCGTGTTATTTGCCTCAATCGCCTTACCGAAGGCTGTTTCAAACTCCTCAATATTGGTTGCCCGGTAGCCAATAGCGCCGAACGCCTCGGCAAGCTTTACAAAATCGGTCTTTCTGTCGGTCAGGACGGTGTTGGAATACCTCTTGTCAAAAAAGAGGGTCTGCCACTGGCGAACCATTCCAAGCACGCCGTTGTTCATAATCACAATTACAATGGGAATATTGTGCGACACTGCGGTTGCAAGCTCGTTGAGGTTCATACCAAAGCTGCCGTCACCTGTTATCAGCACCGTTGTATCGCCTGTGGCAACTCTCGCGCCGATTGCCGCCCCCAAGCCGAAGCCCATCGTTCCAAGTCCGCCCGAGGAAACGAACCTACGGGTGTTGTCAAATTTTATATACTGGGCTGTCCACATCTGGTGCTGTCCAACATCGGTGGCTATCACCGTATTGCGGGGCTTCATACGGTTGACGGTATCGATAATCATCCTGGGAGTCATTCTCCCCTCAGAGGCAAGAGCAGCCTCGCGGCTCTGCGCCTCCTCCTCCTTCTTAAGCCCCTCTACATAGCAGTTCCACTCCGGATTGTTTTTCGGCTCTGCCGCCTCTGCTATACGGCGGAAGGAGTATTCCACATCACCGACTATGCCGCAATCAACTATAACATTCTTGTTTATTTCGGCAAAGTCCGGGTCAAGCTGGATAATTTTGCTGTTTTTTGCGTACTTTGCAACATTTCCCGTTGCCCTGTCGCTGAATCGTACGCCTACTCCGATGATCAAGTCCGCATTATTCTGCGCTACACTGGACGCATAGTGGCCGTGCATTCCCTGCATTCCAAGGAAGCGCTCGTGCCCGTCGGTAATAGCCGACAAACCCATAAATGAGCAGCCAATGTACGCGTTTATTTTGTCAGCCAGCGCGAGGATCTCCTTGCCAAGTCCGAGGCCTGCTGCGCCGCCGCCTATATACAGATAAGGGCGCTTTGCCTCATTTACAAGTCTGATAGCCTCCTCGATCAGATGCTCCTCCCCGTGTGGAAGAGCCATCTTGGGCGACGGAGTGTGCGGTTCATAATCATAGGTTGCAAGCTGAACATCCTTAGGAATATCGACAAGAACGGGACCCGGTCTGCCGGACTTGGCAATTGCGAACGCCTCGCGAATAGAGTCTGCCAGATCCTTTATGTCGGTTACAAAATAATTATGCTTTGTTATGGGTAGAGTGATGCCGGTTATATCGATCTCCTGGAAGGCATCCTTGCCGATAAGCGAGCAAGGAACATTGCCTGTTATAGCAACAAGGGGGATAGAATCAAGCATTGCGGTTGCAATACCGGTTACAAGGTTTGTTGCTCCGGGTCCGGAGGTTGCCATACAAACGCCAACCTTACCGGTTGCGCGGGAGTAGCCGTCCGCAGCGTGCGCTGCACCCTGCTCGTGGGCGGTGAGGATGTGATTAATCTCATCGCTATACTCAAATAAGGCGTCATAGACATTTATTATCTGTCCGCCCGGATAACCAAAAACATCTGTAACCCCCTGCTCTATCAGGCATCTGACTATTATCTCTGCGCCTGTAAGAATCATTGTGGGTTTCCTTTCAAATTTATACAATTAGCCAAATCTCAATTGCCCTTTGCAAGAGCGCGGTTGACAGCGCATACAAGCGCATCAACCGAGGACTCTCCTATATCGGTGTCAATTCCGCAGCCCCAGTAAATATTACCGTCAACGGCAATGCTTACATAGGAAACAGCCTTGGCATCGGTGCTTCCGTTAAGGGCGTGCTGGGAATAGCTTTGTAATGTAAAGTTTACTTTTATAATATCCTGTATTGCCTTGCTGACACAGTCAAGACGGCCATTTCCCTCAACACGGGTGGCACTTTCAACACCATTATTGCTTAGCTTTATACTTGCTACAAGGCTACCGTCATCAAGGGGAAGATATTGTGCCTTTGTCACGGAAACAGGACTCTCGATATTCACGAAGTCGCGAAGGAAGATATCATATACCTCATTTGCAGGCAGCTCTCTGTGTTCCCTGTCCGAGATACCCTTGATATGATAGCCAAAGACCTCTCGCATCTTTGGAGGAAGGACAAGTCCAAACTTAGTCTCGAGGATATATCCAATTCCTCCCTTGCCCGATTGGGAATTGATGCGGATAACATCAGCCTCATAAACTCTGCCAAGGTCGGTGGGGTCAATGGGAAGATATGGCACATTCCAGCCAATATCCTTGCCCTCCCGGTATTTCATTCCCTTTGCGATCGCGTCCTGGTGAGAGCCGGAGAAGGCGGCGAAAACGAGCTGACCGCTGTAAGGCTGTCGCTCATATACCCTCATCCTTGTAATCCGCTCATAGGCCTCGGTAATCTCGGGGAGGTTGGAAAAATCCAGCCCCGGGTCAATTCCCTGGGAATACATATTGAGCGCCAGGGTTATAATGTCAACATTGCCTGTTCTCTCACCGTTGCCGAAGAGCGTTCCCTCAATTCTGTCTCCACCGGCAAGAAGCCCCATCTCGCTGTCTGCCACAGCACAGCCACGGTCATTATGGGGATGGAGGGAGATGATAACATTCTCACGGTAAAGCAAATTTTTGTGCATATACTCTACCTGATTTGCATAAACGTGAGGCATAGAATGCGACACGGTAACGGGCAGATTAATAATAACCTTATCCGTCGGTGTGGGCTGCCAGATTGACAAAACCTCATTACAAATCTCAAGAGCAAACTCGGGCTCGGTGCCTGTGAAGCTCTCAGGCGAATACTCGAAGGTTATGTTCCCTTCTGCCTTCCTCTTATACTCCAGGCAGAGCCTGGCGCCAAAGGTTGCAATATCGATAATTTCCTGCTTGGAGCGGCGGAACACCTGCTCCCTCTGAGCCACCGAGGTGGAATTGTAGAGATGGACTACCGCATTCTTAGCACCCCTGATTGCCTCAAAGGTCTTGGCAATTATATGCTCACGGGACTGGGTGAGAACCTGAATTGTTACATCATCGGGAATAAGTCCGTCCTCTATTATTCTTCTGCAAAACTCATATTCGGTGTCACTTGCCGCAGGGAAGCCGACCTCGATTTCCTTAAAGCCAACCTTGCACAGGAGCTTAAAGAACTCAAGCTTCTCCTCAAGGCTCATAGGAATAATCAACGAATGGTTTCCGTCTCTGAGGTCAACGCTGCACCAAATCGGAGGCTTCTCAATATAGTTTTTCTTTGTCCACTCCATAGTCACGCCACAGGGCGCAAAAAACTGCAGACCGTATTTATCAAATCCTTGCATTATTACCTCTCAAAGCTTATTTGTTTTATCTTTTTTAAAAACTCGAAATGCCCAAAACACGACACGGGTGCGGTGTATTGGGCATTTTCGTTATATTTTCTCTATCCAGCCAAATTCATCAGGACGGGTACCCCACTGGATACCTGTAAGGATATCGTAGAGCTTCTTGGTTACTTCACCAATCCTTTCTCCTGCGATAATATATTCCTCATCCTCTATCATAAGTCTGCCGATTGGAGATACAACCGCTGCCGTGCCTGTACCCCAAGCCTCCTCAAGCCTGCCCTCCTTGAGCGCCGCTAAAAGCTCGTCCTTGGAGAAAAGTCTCTCGGTAACTTTGTAGCCAAGGCTCCTGAGAACCTCGATACAGGACATTCTGGTAATGCCGGGGAGTATAGAGCCTGTAAGAAGAGGTGTGATTATCTCGCCGTCAATCTTGAACATAACGTTCATTGCGCCGACCTCCTCGATATACTTGCGCTCTACACCATCAAGCCAAAGCACCTGCGAGTAGCCCTTTTGGGCTGCCCTCTCGCCTGCTCTGGTGGATGCAGCATAATTACCACCGCATTTTGTATAACCTGTGCCACCGCGCACGGTGCGCACATCCTCGGTCTCTATCATTATTTTAACCGGATTAATACCCTCTTTGTAATAGCTTCCAACAGGGGATGCTATTAGCATAAACACCGCCTTCGAAACCGTGTGAAC
>JAFTRB010000093.1 GCA_017462445.1 Clostridia bacterium | reverse complement strand
TCCATGTCCTTGTCCAGGGCAAGCGTGCCGTCTGCATAGAAGTTGTTCGTTGAAAGACGGGCGGGATTTACATAGCACCATTCATCTCCGCTTTGGAACAGGAAGGACTCATATCTTCCAAGGAAATCAAAGGAGTCAAAGCCGAATATTTCGTACAAGACCGCCTCTCTGATTACGGCGGTGCTAACCGTCTTTTCCTCGCAGAATTTTCTGCTGGTTATTCTTGTCATCAGCTCATTGCTGATATCAAATGCCCTGTTGCCGTACTCGCCCGAGGTTATCGCGCGGATTTTTTCATATGAGCCCGATACCAATGAAGCTAATGCATCGGAGTTATCGTCCCTGTAATAGGCATATATTGGACATTCGCCATCCTTTACATATGTCGCCTCAAGGAATACCACCGGTGCAAAATCGTAGGGTGCGCATACATCATACCGTCTGCCGTCATTTGCCTTGATTCTTGTATTGTAGTAATACACATTGCCCATAATATTGTATCCAAGCTTTGAAAAATCAACCATTCCATCATTGGATGTATAGGGCTTGTATTGGTAAATACCATCGCTTAATATACCATCAGTCACCGTCCACTCGGCCATGCCCTCGCGCTCATTGTTAGTGGAGGCGGAGCAGGAAAGGACGGTAAGCATGGAGATAGCTGCTATAAGAATAAGCGCAAAAATTAATTTTGTCTGTCTTTTCATACTTCCTCCTATGCTAAATTAAGCTTGCTTGAGATTCTGTGAAGGGTGAACCTGTATGCTATCGTGGACAGTATCACCTGTCCGCAGATAACAGCTAAAATAATAAGCGTCACCATTCCGAAGATGCTACCTGTGCTGAATTGATTGGAAACAAGCGTGAATGCGCCTATTCCAAGCTCTGCAAGCACGGTCAGAATAGAAGAGAATACCGATGAGACCATGCTGAAGGCATAGTATATCAGCACTCCTGCCAAAACCTTGTGCTTTATGCCCGTGGTGCATACAAAGGAGATTATTGCAAAGAGCAGCAGGATGGAAAAGGCCATATAGCATACGGCAAACAGGATGCCGAGAATTATGTAAACAATAAGCCATCCTCCGATAGCGGTGTAAATCATCGATAGAGAATTGCCGATATTTGCAAAAACATCAAGCAAGAACGAGCCCGAGCCGTCCTCCAAAAGAGGAATAGGCGCCATGACGATAATCACATCGATAATAAACACAAGAGTCGTGCCCGCCATCCAGATAATTGCGTTAATAAGCTTGGATACCAGGAGCGTCTCCCTCTTTACGGGAAGGGTGAGGGTGAGATATGCCTCATCCGTGAACATATTTTTATAGAAGCGGTATATCGGCAGTATCTCGCCCATCAGGAAAAAGGCGGCAAGACCGATAACGCATACAAAAACACCAAGCAAGCAGGATACAAAAATAAACTCGTTGCCCGAACTTTCTATGGTATCCAGCGTGCGGATGCAGAAGCCGAAGATCAGCGATACAACCAAAGAGGAGATTGCCGCAATAGTCCAAATTTTCCAAATGGACTTCAAATCATACTTTAATACCTTGCGTAGCATCTGAACACCTCCCTGAACAGGTCATCGATGGACATACCGGTTGTCTCGCGTACTCTCTCGCAGTTTCCGGCGCGAACAAGCTCGCCACCATAGGTCATAAAGGCAAATTCATCCAAAGCAGGCTCAATATCGTGAATCAGGTGCGTAGTAATGATAATCGAGCCCTCGGGATTGTAATTGCCAATAATCGTATTAAGTATATATTCCCTAGAAGCGGGATCAACACCGCCGATAGGCTCATCAAGAAGATACAGCTTTGTCTTCCTGGACATAACCATAACAAGCTGAACCTTCTCCTTCATACCCTTGGAAAGAGTCTTGAGCCTTGCGTTAAGCGGAATTTCAAGATCGCGGAGCATCTTCTCGGCAAGCGAGTAGTTAAAGTCCTCATAGAACTCGCTGAAGAACAGAAGAAGCTCGTTTACATGCATTCCGTCATTGAAGTAGGTCCTCTCGGGAAGATAGGAAATAAGAGCGTTGCTTTTTTCACTCCTTGGCTCTCCGCATATGCTGATCGTACCCGAGTCAGGCGTCAAAAGACCGCAAATCATTTTAATCAGTGTAGATTTTCCGCATCCGTTAGGGCCAAGAAGACCAAATATTCTTCCGGGAGCCACAGCCAGGTTGAAGTCGGCAAGAATGGGCGTTCCCGCCTTGTAGCACTTTGCCACATGCTCGCATCTCAGAACAGGCACACTCTCGCTTTCTGCCGTCGTGTCCACGAAGGGGAATGCCTTCGGCTCGCTTGCATTTTCGGGAGTTTCCAAGCCCTCGGCGGCCTGTGCGCTGAATTCCAAATTATCCATCTATCTGCCATCCTTTCTTAATTAATTCTATAAAATCGTCCTTTTCAATATTCAGGAGCTGCGCATCTCTGGTTACTCCGCGTATAAACTCCTCCAGCACACGCTCTCTCGCTCTGGCGAGAGTCTCCCCGTCGCAGGTAACGCTTCTGCCAACAGTGCCCTTTGTAAGAAGAAGCCCCTCCTCCTCGAGTATAGCCAAAGCCCTCTGCATTGTATTCGGGTTGACCGATGCGGTTGCCGCAAGCTCTCTCACCGTTGGGAAGTCGCACCCGGGAGGATATACACCGCCCAGAATATCAAGGCGAAGCTTGTTTACAATTTGTGTAGACAAAGATATACCCGACTTAAATTGCCAAGCCAAAATAATCAGCCTCCTTTCGTTGTACCGATGTACTAATACAATGATACAACATTTTTGTTCAGATGTCAATAGTTGTTTGGGATGTAGTGTTGTAG
>JAFTRB010000092.1 GCA_017462445.1 Clostridia bacterium | reverse complement strand
CCGAAACGCTCATTTGGGGCGGGATGCTGACCAGCATATGTATATGGTCTGGACAAACCTCGCCTTCGATTATTTCTACACCTTTCCATTGGCACAGCTGCCGCAATATTTCTCTTATCTCTAGTCGCTTCTCTCCAAAAAATACTTTCCGTCTATATTTTGGCGCAAATACTATGTGGTACTTGCAATTCCAACTCGTATGTGCTAAACTATTATTGTCTATGGGCACATCTTTCATAGATATTTCCTCCTTATATGTTTTTTGGTTTGACTGGCAGGTCTAACTTATTATAACATATTTGGAGGATTTTTTCTCATCGGTTAACCTCTTTTGAACCACGCGACTATCGCGTGGTTTTCGTTTTACAAAAAACACGCCCCACGGCACCGTAAAAACGGAAAAGCCGTGGGGCGTGTTGATTTTTTAGTTCTCTGCGAGCCACTTCTCGGCTGCAGCCTTGGACATTCTCTTGATGCCCTCGGTGGTGTACTTGGACTCCTCACCGCCTGCGGTGTAGAGGAAGTACTTGCCATCAGCTGTCACATAAAGAGTCTCCTCGTAGCCACAGGGGTCGCCGTAGTAGCCCTCGGTAACCTTCTTGACCACGGTGGAGGTCTCGGTATCGTATTCTACCTTGCAAATGATTTTCTTCATTCTTTTATCCTTTCTTCATTCTTATTTTTATCTCACCCCAGGGGGAGAATAAATTGCTTTTTTCTAGCTCTTGTCATCCTGTATCTTCATTATGTCAAAGGGCGTGGTCTGATATACAAAATAATTCAACCAATTTGTAAAAAGAAGGGTTGCGTGAGCGCGCCAGGTGATAAGCGGGCGCTGTGTGTCATCATCATTCGGATAATAATTCTCGGGAACGCGAGGATTAATTCCCGCCTTCTTATCTCTTAAATACTCCCTCTCAAGCGTGTCGGCATCGTACTCCGAGTGACCTGTGAGGAACACCTGTCTGCCGCCCGGGGTCATAACCGCATAGATGCCCGCCTTCTCGGAGGAGGCGAGTATGCGAAGCCCCTCCACCCTTTCGATATCCTCCCTTAAAACGGTGGTATATCTTGAATGTGGAACATAGAAAACATCGTCGAAGCCACGGAACAGAATAGAGCGCTTGTACTCCACGGTATGGGGGTAGATGCCGGAGAGCTTCTCGCCCATTTCGTGCTTCTGTATTCCGTAGTGGTAATAAAGCCCTGCCTGCGCGCCCCAGCATATGTGGAGGGTGCTTTGCACATGGGTCTTGCTCCACTCCATAATCTCGGAAAGCTCCTCCCAGTATTCCACCTCCTCAAACTCCATCTTCTCCACGGGCGCGCCGGTGATTATCATACCGTCATAGTACAAATCCCTGACATCGGCAAACTCCTTGTAAAACGCCAGAAGATGCTCCTCGGAGGTGTTCTTGGACTTGTGAGTTGCGGTGTGGATAAGCTCTATCTCCACCTGCAGGGGGGTGTTTCCAAGCAGCCGCGAGAGCTGTGTCTCGGTATCTATCTTGGTGGGCATAAGGTTCAGAATTAAAATTTTAAGAGGTCGGATATCCTGGGTAATAGCCCGTGTTTCGGTCATAACGAAGATGTTTTCCTTCTCCAATATCCTGACCGCAGGCAATTCATTAGGTATCTTGATCGGCATCTTTTTCTCCTAATCAGCTTATACTTTCAAGAGCCTGGCGAAGATCGGCAATAAGGTCATCCTTGTTCTCGATACCGCAGGAGTAGCGGATAAGGTCCGCGCCAACTCCCGCTGCCGCAAGCTCCTCGTCATTCATCTGCCTGTGAGTAGCGGATGCGGGGTGGAGGCAACAGGTGCGCGCATCGGCAACATGCGTCTCTATTGCGCCAAGCTTCATATTCTTCATAAAGGTCTCTGCCGCCCGTCTGCCGCCCTTGACGCCAAAGCTGATAACTCCGCAGGAGCCACGGGGCATGTACTTCTTGGCAAGACCGTAATACTTGTCGCCCTCAAGCGAGGGATATCTTACCCAGGTAACATTGGGATGGCTCTTCAGGAACTCGGCAACCGCCAGGGCATTCTCGCAATGGCGCTCCATTCTTACATGCAGGCTCTCAAGACCGAGGCCGAGAAGGAAGGCGCTCTGTGGGGACTGGGTGCAGCCAAAGTCGCGCATAAGCTGGGCGGTAGCCTTGGTTATAAATGCGCCCTCAACGCCAAATCGCTCCACATAGGTGACACCGTGATAGCTGTCATCGGGGGTGCAGAGCCCGGGGAACTTATCCGCGTGGAGTCTCCAGTCAAATTTGCCCGAGTCGACGATACAGCCGCCGACAGCCGAGCCGTGACCGTCCATATACTTTGTTGTGGAGTGAGTGACTATGTCAGCGCCCCACTCAAAGGGACGGCAGTTGATGGGGGTAGCAAAGGTGTTATCCACGATAAGCGGAACTCCGTGGGCGTGGGCAACCTTGGCAAACAGCTCAATATCAAGAACATTAAGCGCGGGATTTGCAATAGTCTCGCCAAAGACAGCCTTGGTATTGGGGCGGAAGGCCGCATTCAGCTCCTCCTCGGTGGAGTCGGGGGAAACGAAGGTAAAGTCAATGCCCATTCTCTTCATCGTAACCGCAAAGAGGTTGTAGGAGCCACCGTAAATTGCCGAGGATGCAACCACGTGGTCGCCTGCGGAGGCAATGTTGAACACGGCAAAGAAGTTTGCCGCCTGACCCGAGGAGGTCAGCATAGCCGCCGTACCGCCCTCCAGAGCGCAGATTCGGGCAGCTACCGTGTCACAGGTGGGATTCTGCAGACGGGAGTAGAAATAGCCCGATGCCTCAAGGTCAAAGAGCTTGCCCATATCCTCGCTTGTCGAATACTTGAAGGTTGTGGACTGAATAATAGGAATCTGCCTCGGCTCACCGGAGGCGGGGGAATAGCCACCCTGCACGCAGGTTGTTTCAATGCTTACTTTTCTCTCAAAATTCTCGGACATAATATCCCTCCAAAAACAAAAATAAAAAATAAAAGCCACCCATCCCAAGCATTGAGACGAGCGACAAAAGTCATCCGCGGTACCACTCAATTTGCATCCCGAGGGATGCCACCTCACAAAGCCTTAACGCACTTCTGCGTGATGCCCTACATATCGAGCACCAAACTCAGGAGCCATAGGATATTGCCTACACATACCGCCCTCGCAGCCTGGGGGCAGCTCTCTGCAATGCCTCGGTAATTCCCTCTCCGTCACCGTCTTTAGTAAAGATTTTAGCACAATAATTTTATTTTGTCAAGATATTTATTGTGGTAATATACAGTAATGCGCGAGTATAGCAAAAAATATTTTACTGTCAATAAAAATACCGCACCTATGTGTTTTTGTATGCTTGCACAATTTTTTCTCTTCCGCTTGTCTAATATGAATAGGCACCTCTTGCGCTCTTTATAATGCTCGTTTCCGTATTACAAAAGCCATCCCCGAAGAGCGAGGATGGCTGAATAATTAAATGCTGTATTTTGCGGCGTAAACCTGATACTTCTGCTCGAAGTTCTCGCTTCCCTTCTTAATCTCGGAGAGATACTTGTGCATCTCAAGAGTGTCGAAGGCGGAGATTTCGATGACGCAGCCACCGATGTTGGAGCAGTGGTCTGCAACACGCTCGAAGTTGGTAAGCAGGTCGGAGAGAACGAAGCCATGCTCTATGGTGCATTCGCTCTTCTGCAGGCGGAGAATGTGGTTGAGCCTGATCTTGTCACGCAATTCGTCAACAACCTGCTCCAGAGGCTCGACCTCCTGCGCTCTTGCAAGGTCGTTGTTTATAAAGGCATCACGGGTAATCTCGACAATCTCCAGCACTGCCGCGCGCAGAACCGCAAGCTCGCGCTGTGCCTCCGAGGAGAAGCTGATCTTCTTCTCTCTTATTTCCTCTGCCGACTCAACGATGTTGACCGCGTGGTCGGAGATGCGCTCATAATCGCCTATTATATGAAGGAGCTTTGTTACCTGCTCGGAGTCGCGCTGGTCAAGCTGGCAGGCGGAAACCTTAACAAGATATGCGCCAAGCGAGTCCTCAAAGGTATCGACCTTTGCCTCCAAGTCACGAACAGCATCCGCAACCTTGGGGTCATAGTTGGTAAAGAGGGATATCGCGTCGGTCAGCGCCTTGCCCGACAGCTCTGCCATGGTGTATGCAACCTGGGTAGCGCGCTCAACGGCAACCGCAGGAGTCTCAAGCAGACGCTCGTCAAGGAGGTTTGTGGTCTCCCTGTCATCCTTGCTATCCTTGATTGTAAGCACAGCCAGCTTTGCAAGCAGCTTGTAGAAGGGCGCGATAAGGGCAACGCAGATAAGCTTAAACACAGTGTGTACCAGAGCAACGCCCCACATATCAATTGGCAGTTTATTAAGACCAAAGCCAATAATGGCATCAAGCAGATAGTAAAGGGCAAGCACAAGCACAACGCCTATGATATTGAAATAAAGGTGAACAAGCGCCGCTCGCTTACCGTTCTTGTTTGCTCCGATCGAGGAAAGCATAGCGGTAACGCAGGTACCGATGTTCTGTCCCATAACGATGGGAATTGCCGCGCCGTAAGTAATTGCTCCCGTAACCGTCAGGGACTGGAGAATACCGACAGAGGCGGAGGAGGACTGTACAATTGCGGTAAGAACAAGACCTGCAAGCACGCCGAGGATGGGGTTTTCAAACATCAGAAGAATATTCTTGAAGTCATCGTTATCCTTAAGGCTGCTGACCGCATCGCTCATCATGCTCATGCCGACCATAAGCACGGCAAAGCCCAAAAGAATTGCGCCGACATCCTTCTTCTTTCCACGCTTGGAGAACATTACCAGGCAGATACCGATAACCGCAAGGATAGGCATCCAGGAGTCGGGCTTAAGCGCGCTAAGAATTCCGGCAGTGGCAGAATCCATTTCGCCAAGGCCGTTGAGAGCGGTGAGCCAAGCGGTAACAGCTGTACCGACATTCGCGCCGATAATTACGCCAACCGCCTGAAGGAGCGTCATTGTACCCGAGTTAACAAATCCGACAACCATAACGGTGGTAGCCGAGGAGGACTGGATTACCGCGGTAACTACAAGTCCCAAGAGAAAGCCGGACACGGGGTTTGATGTCATCTTGCCCAGGATTGCCTTAAGGGATGAGCCCGCGCTCTTCTTCAGCGAGTCGCCCA
This sequence comes from Clostridia bacterium, assembly GCA_017462445.1. Next base: position 7,458 of record JAFTRB010000092.1, on the reverse strand, counting down.
TTACATCCATTCCGTAGAGGAAGAGGGCAAGTCCACATAGCAGAGACAGCACATTTCCAAATCCAAAGCTACCCGCCTCAAGCATAAAGCTAAAAGTTGTATTCATAGGAGCTATCCTTTCAAAATATGTTTCATTTATCAGTCTTACGCAAAATTATAATTAAATAATGAATGAAAGCCAATTTTATTTTATCTTAACAATGTTAAATCTAAAAGCGAACTTTTGTTAAAAATAGGTTAAATCCCGGCAGCGGAAGTCGGCGAAGGGAAATAAACCGTGACCGTCGTTCCGCTTCCAAGCTCGCTTACAAGCTCTATGCGGGCCTTGTGGTAAATTGCCGAATGCTTGACGATAGACAGACCAAGTCCGGTTCCGCCAATCTCGCGCGAGTGACTTTTGTCCACGCGATAAAATCTTTCAAAGACCCTTCCCTGCTGTGCCTTTGGAATTCCAATTCCGTTATCAATAACCGAAAGGATGGCACCCGTGTCGCTTTTTTTAACGCTCAGAATGACTCTGCCGCCCTCCTTGTTGTACTTGATAGCATTATCAAGAAGGTTGTAGATCAGCTCCTCAAGCAGACGGATATTTCCAATCACCCTGGCAGGGGCAAGCGAGCATTCCAAGTTTACGCCCTTTTTCTCTGCCACCGTCATAAGCCTGTCCGCCACCTCAAGAGCAATACTGTCAAGCCCAACCTCGCCGTCATAGGGTATCTCACCGCCATCCATCTGAGTCAGGCGGATTATATCACCGACAAGGGCGATAAGTCGCTGTGCCTCCTTGTATATCTTTCCGGCAAAGCGGTTTACATCCTCGCCCGTTGCCAAGCCATCGCGAATAAGCTCGGCAAAGCCGGATATAGAGGTCAGGGGCGTCTTTAGCTCGTGGGATACATTAGAGGTAAACTCGCGGCGGAGCGCCTCCCTCTCCTCCTTTTCGGTATCGTCAACTATCAGAATAACTGCGCCCTCAATTCTCTCGCCAAGCCTTACAGGAGTAGCAAAAACAGTGTAGCTGCGCTCCTCAAGCCTCAAAACACAGGTACCCGTGTCACCGGAAAGCGCTGTCAGAACGGTGCTCTTGAAGTCGGGCCTCAGGGTAAGTGAGAGAATGCTCTTCGTCTCGCTTGATATACCAAGTATCTCTGCGCAGGCAGAATTGCAGGAGAGTATCATAGCCCTGGAGTTAAGCACAAGAATTCCCTCTGACATATTCGCCATTATAGAATCAAACTCATTCTGGCGAATGGAAAGCTCCTTCATCTGCCTCGAAATTCTGTGGTTCTGCTCGGCGAGCCGCTGCGCAATAGGCTTAAGCTCCTCAAACACCACACTTCTTGTCGGGTTTTGCAAATCTATCTGATTTATAGGAGTAACAATATTTTTTGCCAGCCTCGCCGCCATTATAAAGGCAAAGAGAAGCACAAGAATAAACAAAACCAAAGCAGGAGTGAGAAGCCCGAGAAGAAGGCTTCCTGCAGAATATTGCTCTGTTCCCACCCGGATGATGCTGCCGTCATGGGCGCGCATCGCATAGTATACAGTAGACCTGCCAAAGGTGCTGGACTGCCGAACCGCGCTACCCTCGCCCTTGTCAATTGCCTCCTTTATCTCCTCGCGGTCCAGATGGTTGTCCGCTTCAGTGACCTTGTCAGCAAGCCTTGTATCGAACACCACCGTTCCATCGGTCAGCACGCGGGTCACGCGAACTCCACTCTTCTCTATACTCTCAAAGTAATCCTCGCCATCCGCCTCATAGCCGGCAAGGATAAGCTCGCACTCGCGGCTCATCTCTTCAAGAGCGAGGGTGTGGTATGAGTTATAGGTAAAGCCAAAAACCACAAAGGCGGTCACGAGCAGCACCGAAAGAGCGAGAAGCATTACGCTCTTGAATATTTTTTGTGTCATAGCTAAATATCGATCTTGTAGCCAACGCCACGGACGGTCTCGATAAGATAGCCACAATCACCAAGCTTCTGTCTGAGGGTGCGGATATGTACATCAACGGTGCGGTTCTCACCGTCAAAGTCATAGTCCCACACCTCGCGCAAAATCCTGTCACGGCTAAGAACTCTGCCACGCCCCTCGAGAAGGAATACCAAAAGCTCGAACTCCTTGAATGTCAGGCTTATGGGATTGCCGTTGACAAGCACCTCCCGCCTTTCGACCGAGACAGAAAGGCCGCCGACACTGTAGCCGTTCTCTCCGCCGGATATCGGAGCCGACCGACGCAGAACCGCTCTGACCCTGGCGACAAGCTCCATTACGCCAAAGGGCTTGGTAACATAGTCGTCTGCGCCAAGATCGAGGGCAGTCACCTTATCAAACTCAGAGCCCTTGGCTGTCAGCATAATTACGGGAATTCTCGCTGTGCGAGGGTCCTTGCGGAGTCGCTTCAAAACAGAAAGCCCGTCCTCCTGCGGGAGCATTACATCCAGTATGACAAGCTCAGGCAGCTCGCGCTCTATTGCCGCATAAAACTCCATTGGGGTGGCAAAGCCCTCCGCAGGATTGCCTGTTTTATCCAACGAATAGGATACAAGCTCACGAATGCTCTCGTCATCCTCAAGCAAGTATATCATTTGTTTCTACCTCCATTGTAAAGATGTAAACAATAGTTATCTTTTATTTCAAAAGCAATATATCCGTGTCAAATTATTAAAGCAGCTTCTGGCCGTTGACCGAGAGAGAGAACACAAGTCCAAGCTTCTCTGCCGCCCTGCGGCACATAGTCATTCTTCCTATGAATATCTCGAAATAATCCATAACCGAGCCGATTCCCGTATCAACGGTCAGGCTCAGTACGATCTCGCCATCTCTTATATCAAGTCCGGCGCTCTCCACCGAGTAGTTGACTCTATCGTGAATATCAAAGCTCAGATACTCGGCATTGCGGACTCTTGTCCTGCGAACGTCGGTCTTGTCGGCCAGGATAAGCGCGGCTGATATATCGTTTACCGGAACGCCCGTTCCCTCGTCGTGATTGCCAATTGCCGTAACAATAGCGGCGATATCGGTCGCCGGAGCGCCCAGCTTGTCAAGAATGCGGAACGCCATAACCGCTCCGCTCTGCGAATGGTCTACCCTGTTAACCAGGTTGCCTATATCGTGAAGATAGCCTGCTATCATTGCCAGCTCCACCGTATGCTCGTCGGCTCCGACCGAGCGAAGAATGTATGCCGCAGTCTCTGCAACCTTAGTCACATGAGCAAAGCTATGCTCTGTGTAGCCCAGCGCCTTAAGCGACTGGTCGGCGCAGGTGATATATGTCCTTATATCCTCGTTTTTCTTGATTTCCTCGTATGTGAGCATATGCCCTCCAAAGCAATTTTTCTTTATTATACCTTTTTTCTCGCAATTATTCAAGATATTTTTATAATTTTATACCCGAGCAGCTTAATCATATGCTTTGCTTTTTACTGCCACAGCGTCTTCTTTTTGGTCTTTGGGATTGACTTTATATTATATTCTATGCTATAATGTATTCATTAAATAGTTTTAGGAGGGCTTATGATTCCTGCTTTTTTTGCTTGGCTCGGTAGCATAACCGAGTTCTGGGAGGCGCTGCTTAAGCTCGCTCTTGCAATGATTGCCGGTGGCGTTATCGGTATGGAAAGAGGCAAGCAGGGGCGTGCCGCCGGAATGCGTACTCATATACTCGTCTGCCTGGGAGCAACCCTCACTGCGATGTGCGGTATTTTTGCCTTCGATGCGTTTGGTGCGGGAGATCCGCTTCGAATTTCTGCCCAGGTCATATCCGGCATCGGCTTCCTCGGTGTTGGCACAATTCTCATTAAGGGAAGATTCCAGATAACGGGGCTTACCACAGCAGCAGGGCTTTGGACGGTTGGAGCGATTGGTATCGCCCTCGGGCTTGGCTACTACATCGGCGCGGCAATCGCCTTTATTCTTTCCGTGCTTGCCACCACGCTTATGGCTCGCTTTGAGTACAAGGTAACAAGACGAAATACTCGCTTTGGCATCTATATTGAGGTCTATCTGGACACAAATGTCCGCAAGATCATCAACCATCTGCAGGAGAACTATCCCGTCACGGATATTCAGGTCACTCCCCCCAGAAGCGGCAAGAGCGACAATGTCGGCATTGAGTGCAACGTACACGCATACGACAACGCAAATCTGACTCCCGCAACAATGTCCGCAAGGCTCGAGGAGCTTGAAGAGGTAATCTACGCTCTCGAGTCTATCTAGCCATCGTCCCAATTAAAAACAGAAAGAGGAAACAAATCGGTTTAGCCGAAAAATTTCCTCTTTTTCTTTTGGTTTAATGAAATCTTCACTTCGTTCGGATTTTATTTTTCGCTTTGCTTGCTATCCTGATTTTTTGCAATATCAAGAACCCAAAGCCCGTGAAGATTGCAGTATGCGAAGGCGCGGATTACCCTCTCGCCATCATCAAGATAGAAGTCGGCACTGCTCTCGCCAAGCGGGGAAAGAAGCTTTCTTTGGCTACCCTTATCGGTGACGAGGCAAATCCAATCCACACGATGCTCCCGCTCCATTGGGTGGGGAAGCCAGATATGCACGCGATTGCCAAACTGCTCCATTGACGGAGTATGCTTCTCAGCTCCCTGCCCCTCCCATTTCGGGGTAAGCTCCTCCATACGCGAGCTGCAGCAGGAAAGGCGCTCTCCGCCCCCGTTTACCATAGCGACAATATCGCCACACCGTCTACATATATAATGCTTCATATCTCTCCTCCTTTTTTTATTTATTCTGTCCGAAGGAGAGGTGGTTATTCAAACAAAGGTAAAATGGTCGCAAAAAATCACAACCGTATAGCAAAAAGCTAGAGGAGAGGCGCAAAGAGCCTGGCAATAGAGGTAAACAAACGCTCAAATACGCCAAGCGAAGCCCTCTTCTCATCAATCAGCAGGGAGCTGTCAAACAAGCCAATAAAGGACTCCTTTATGCTCATAACCGTTTTCGAGCCAAACAAAAGAACCGCATCCTCATAGTGATGAACAAGGCTGCGATAATCAAGGTTTATAGTACCGATTATAGCATAACTGTCATCCGACACAATAGTCTTTTCGTGTATGAAGCCGGGAGTATATTCATATATTTTCACTCCCGCGCGAATAAGCGACAGATAGAAGCTCCTGCCCATCAGCTTTACGAGCCTCTTGTCAGGGACACCGGGAGTGATTATTCTGACATCAACACCGCGGAGCGCCGCCCCCTCCAGAGCCACGGATAAATCGTTGTCGATTATCAAATAGGGAGTGGTGATGTAAACATATGTTAACGCCATTTCAATAATATCCAGCAGGGCGCGCTTGCCGCACTCGCCCCTATATAAAGGCTCAGGACCGCAGCCGAATGGGAGAACATAGCCGCAATTATTTGACACGGGTACGGTCTTTGGCAGATTATCAAGAAAGAAGCTATATTCGCTGAGCGCTCCGCTTGTCATATCCCACATAGAAAGATAAAGGCGCACAAGCTCGCTTACGCCCTCGCCATACAGCCTTATGCCACCGTCGCGCCAGTGACCGAACCTTTCCCTTTCGTTTATATACTCGTCCGCTATATTAATGCCTCCCGTGTAGCCTATAACTCCGTCGACTATAAGCAGCTTTCTGTGATCTCTGTTATTGTGCTTTGCCGAAAATCTGGGGGTAAATCTGTTGAAGCGGAGTGTGGCTATTCCGCTTTTCTCCAAATCCCTCAAAAGCGAGGAATCAAGCTTGCCCATACAGCCGATGTCATCCACCAAAAGCCTGACGGTACAGCCCTCGCTTGTTTTTTTCTTAAGTATTTCCTCTATCCCCCGCCACATCACGCCATCCTCAAGGATGAAATATTCAAGAAGAATGTATTTTTCCGCCACAGCAAGGTCGGCTAGCATTGAGCTATACATCTGCTCGCCGCTTGAAAAGAATTGGCTCTCTGTATTACGGTACAAGCCGCTCGTCGGCGAGCTTTCAAGGATCGCTCTTGCCCGACAGTAGGCCTCCCTGCTCTCGGACTCGAGGACAGACAGGTTGCTTTCCGGATAACGCCACCTATCCATTTCTTCCATTATCCTCTCGCTTCTTTTAACATCCCTCTTCGACATCCCTCTCGTTCTGAACAAGAGGAACAGGAGAGTACCCAGAATAGGCAAAAGCAGTATGACCGCCATCCAGGTCAGCCTTCTTTCCGGGCTCCCCTCCATATTAATGACCGCAAGAAGCGACAGGGCGTCAACCAAAGTCACGATTATAAAGAATATAGCCGAAAAATAAGAAAGCCTGACCACAAGCATAAACAGCGCCCCAATTTCGGCAAGTATCATCAGTCCGGACAAAAAATATCCGGAAAAAATAAATCTTAAAAGCTTTTTCATTGCCCCTCCTTCATAATTATTGCATTACTGTATTTATTTAATCATTTTTACCACCTTTCTGCAATTAACAAACTGTTAAGCTTTTTTACCACTTTTTCTGTTAAGTCTAGGTAAAATATTTTCAAATGGCTTGAATTTGTCTTTTATTTATTGTATAATGGTCAGGAAATAAATAAGAAAAGGAACCTGACAATGGAAGAACTACTTTCACTCTTTGACGGCGTTGTCGAGCTGTTTACCGGCGTAACGAACGGCACCCCCAACTGGATGATGCTGATAATGTGGGTTATCGGCGGAGTGCTTATCTATCTCGCAATTAAAAAGCAGATGGAGCCCACCCTCCTGCTCCCCATCGGCTTTGGCGCGATCCTTATGAACTTCCCCCACTCGGGAATTGCAGAGCCCCTGGAAACACTGTACAAGGCGGGCATCGCAAACGAGCTGTTCCCCCTGATACTCTTCATCGGTATCGGCGCGATGATCGACTTCGGTCCCTTGCTCAACAACCCCAAGCTTATGATCTTCGGTGCTGCTGCACAGTTCGGTATCTTCTTTACCCTCTGCACAGCCTCCATCTTCTTCCCTGAAATCAAGGACGCGGCCTCCATCGCCATCATCGGCGCGGCAGATGGCCCCACCTCCATCGTTGTTGCTAATGCGCTTGGCTCCAACTATGTTGGCGCGATTACGGTTGCAGCCTACTCCTACATGGCGCTTGTGCCTATTATACAGCCTCCTGTAATCAAGCTCCTGACCACTAAAAAAGAGCGTCAGATTCGCATGACCTACAAGGCAACCAGCGTATCCAAGACCACCAAGATACTCTTCCCCATCATCATCTCCATAGTTGCCTGCATCTTCGCTCCCGCGGCAGGCTCGCTCATCGGATTCTTGATGTTCGGTAACTTAATTCGCGAGTGCGGCGTGCTTGACTCGCTCTCCGAGACCGCGCAGAAGGCTCTTGCAAACCTTGTTACCCTCTTCCTTGGCATCACCATCGCCTTCAATATGACAGCCTCCCAGTTCCTCAACACCAGCACCCTCCTTATTATGGGCCTTGGCCTTGTAGCCTTCATCGTTGACACTGCGGGCGGCGTACTCTT
>JAFTRB010000091.1 GCA_017462445.1 Clostridia bacterium | reverse complement strand
CTAATGAAAATGGAGAAAACCGTAGGTTTTCAACCTTGATTTTTTAGTTCACATAAAAGTTATGGGCGAGGCACAAATTTATTGCACCTCGTCCATTTTGTTTACGGTTATGCCTAAATGAAGCAGCCCCTTGTTTATAAAAGGTTGAACTTGATAGGGCAAGCAGAGAAGCCAGAACGCAGGCATATCACTCTGCTTTATAGTTATAGGTTATTGTGTAATCTCCGCATTGATAGTTCCAGGAGAAGCCCTTTTCTATGGCTTGCCACTCCTCACTTGTTCCCTCATACTTGATGCTCTCAAGCCCGCTTAACCCCTGGAAGGCGGAGTCTTTGATGCTTTTTATACTTTTGGGAATTATTATTACTTTTATTCCCGTGTAACCGCGGAACGCATCCCTTCCTATATCCGTTACGGGATAGCCGTTGACCGCAGATGGGATTACCACCGTGTCACCGACCGCTACGCCAATGCCCACAACCCGGAAGGACTGCATATCCTCGTTTGTCTCGATTTTTACACCCGAGATGCTTGGTAAATTGTCCAACAGCTCGTAAATATTCTTGCCCGGGGTACATTCCTCACCGCATAAATCGCACAGGCTATTACCATCGGCGTCTATGTGCGCGCATTTGCCGTCACACGAGGTAAGGGAAAGGGCGAGCATGAGCAGGCACGCAAGAAGAGATAATGCTATAATTCTTTTCATATTGTCTCCTTTCGTTTTTGAAGGGGTTATTCCTGATTACATTATAAACAAATTATTGTCACTTGTCAACTTTGTTGAACAAAAAACAAATGGCAAGCTTGGTTCAGCTCTGATACCCGCGTTGGCGTACAGTGCTAAACAGGCTTGCCATTTACTATAATTTTTTATGCCTCGACGCTCTCGGCTATATCCGAGGTGTCTCTCTGCTCTCCGCCATTCTCTGCCCTTCTCTTCTTCAATTCCTTATTAGTAAGAACAAGGGAGAATACAAGCAGAACCAAAGCTGTAAGGAACCAGGATACGGGATAGGAGAGGTAAATACTTTCAAGCGTCTTGAAATACTCAAAGATCGTGTAGATCCATACTATGCGGAGCAAGCAGGAGCCAATAAGGCAGATGATTGTGGAGGCGACCGACTTGCCAAGACCTCGAACCATTCCGCAGCCTACATCCATCCAAGCCAGCAATATGTACGGAAGTGTACTGCACAACAGTTTTGTCATAGCAGCGTTATAGGCTATATGCTCACAAGTTCCCTCTACACCGTCTACAACGCCGTACAGAGCAAGGAGGGGCTTGTTCAATAGCAGCACAGAGCCGGAAAGAACAATAGCGATCACGGAGGTAACAAGCAGACAGCAGCCAAGCACACGGTTTATTCTGTCATACTTCCCCGCGCCAACATTCTGGCTGGTGAAGGTCATTGCCGCCTGGTATACCGAATTGGTCGCGTTATATACAAAGCTTTCCAGGTTTCCTACGGCAGCATTCGCCTTTACAACCGGCTGATACGGAGCACCGATGGGAGCCATCATATTGTTGACCCTCAGAACGGAGGAAAGAATTACGATGTTGGATATGGAGAAGAGCGAGCCCTGAATTGCAGCGGGAAAACCGATGCGGAGTATGCTGAGGAATGCTCTTTTGTTTATCCCGAGGCGCTTAAAATCAAAGCGGCAGGGGCCATCATCGCGAGCAAGCAAGATTAAAAGCACCAAAGCGGAAAGAGCATTTGAAATGCCTGTTGCAAGCGCAACGCCTTCAACCGACAAGCCACATACAAGCACGAAGAAGAGGTTCATAGCTACATTTGCAATTCCCGCTAAGGAAAGAACGAACATAGGTGTCTTGGTATCGCCCTTTGCCCTGAATATTGCGCTGGCATAGTTTGTCAGGGAAACAAAGGGAATGCAAATGCAGTATATCTGTATATAAGTGGTTGCCAGGTCAAGCAGCTTTGCCTCCGCTCCCATCAGTGAGAGTATCGGGCGAGCGAAGATGAAGCCAACAGTACCCGCAACGCCGCCGAGTATCAGGCTTAATATAAGCGAGGTATGCACCGTTCTGGACGCCTCGCCCTCTTCCTTTGCGCCCAAGCGCTGAGCCAAAACAACATTTGTACCTGTTGCGAAGCCGATGAATATATTAAGGATCAAGGATATCAGAGAACCTGTTGTTCCAATTGCGCCTACGGCATCGGGCTCGACCGAAAGGCTTACAACCATCATATCCGCAGCGTTGTACAAAACCTGCAAAAGGTTGGTTGCCATCAGGGGAAGGACAAAGAGAATAATTTTACCAAGGAGAGGTCCCTCGGTCATATTAAGGTTTTTCTTTAATGCTTTTACCAATTTTCTCTACGGACTCAGACCGTGAACACGCATCAAAACAAGGTGAAAATATTAGTTAAATGTTATTTGTTTGAATCGATGTGGGGAAGGTATGCGCGAAGGTAATCTATTCCCGAAACAAGCGTTGTCAAAAGAATCAGCGCGATACATATATAAGAGAGAATGTGATTCTCGTTGAAGAAGGGAATCAGGGGCTCAAGGAGGATTATGACCGTTCCTCCCATCTGGCTCACGGTCTTTATCTTTCCAAGCCAGGAGGCGGCAACAACCTCGCCCGAGGTGTTATTTACCACCATACGGAGGGTGGTAACACCAAGCTCACGGAGGAATACAACAAGCAAGGCTGCAAGAAAGACCATCGCCAGAGTGTAATCTCCACCGAGGTTATAGCCGTTTATACGGGACGGAATAAGCATCCATACCAGAATGGCAATCATCGAGGAGATTACCATAAACTTGTCAGCCAGGGGGTCAATAAACTTACCAAAGTCGGTTATCAGGTTGTATTTCCTTGCTATCATACCGTCAAGCATATCGGTAAGCGCGGTTATAATGTAAATAATTATTGGCACGACGATGCCCCATATCTCAACATTCCGCATTGCTATGAGCGTTACCACGAAGGCGGGGACAAGCAGAACTCGAATAAGCGAGAGTATGTTTGGAAGATTCATTGATTTTTTCATCATTTTGTCCTTTCTCTTAACACGGGTGGAGGTTAAACCCGGGAAATGGCATCGCCGACAAGGTCGTAATCCACAGCCTCATCTATCCTTACCCTGACAAAATCGCCATAGGTATATCTGCCCTTGGGAGCGCGGAAATATATCTTTCCGTCCACATCCGGCGCATCTCCCTCTCCTCTGCCGAAGTATATCTCGGCAACCGTGTCATAGCCATCGCAGATGACGGTTAATTCCGAGCCTATTCTTGCCGAATTAAGCTCCTCGACCACGGTAAGCTGGGTCTGCATAAGTATATCGTATCTATCCTGCTTTGTCTGCTCGTCTATCTGTCCGTCAAAGGAATAGGCGGCTGTGTCCTCCTCCGGTGAGAAGGTAAACGCGCCAAAGCGGTCAAACTTTGTATCCTTGACAAATTGGCAAAGCTCCTCGAAGTCCTTGTCGCTCTCCCCGGGGAAACCGACCATTGCGGTTGTGCGGAGGGTTATATCCGGAACCTCCCTGCGCAGGCGAGCTATTGCGTCCTCGATTACATCTCTGCCACCGTGGCGGTTCATAGCGCTTAGCATATTATCGCTGATGTGCTGGATTGGAATATCCATATATTTGACGAGCCTCGGGTTGTCACGAAGCTCGGCTATCAGCTCGTCGGTTATCTTGTCGGGGTAGCAGTAAAGCAACCTGATCCAGGGGATATTGGTTTCCTCGGTGATTGCTCTCACCAGGCGCGCTAAGCTATATTCGCCATAGATATCAAGTCCGTATCTTGTGGTGTCCTGGGCAATCAGGTTTATTTCCTTGACACCGATTTGCTCAAGCTGCTTAGCCTCGCTGACGATGTCCTCTATCGCTCTGCTTCTCATTCCTCCGCGGATGAGGGGAATTGCGCAGTATGTACAGCGATTGTCACAGCCTTCGGAAATCTTTAGGTAGGCGGTGTGGGGGGCGGTGGTCAGGACTCTTGCGCCACCCAGGGGGCATTCCGCCTTAGGGCGGAAGGAGGAATACTTCTCTCCCCTCTCGACAGCCTGACAGGCCTCAGCTACATCGAAGAGCGAGCCGACTCCGATTATTCCGTCAAGCTCGGGAAGCTCCTCCATCACCTGCTCGCGGTATCTCTCGACAAGACAGCCGGTGGCGATGATGTGCTTGCATTTGCCCCATTCCTTAAGCTCGGCTACATCTAAAATGTTGTCGATGGACTCCTGCTTTGCGCTCTCGATAAAGCCGCAGGTGTTGATGAGGATAATCTCAGCCTCCTCCGGCTCGAAGGTTGTTTCATAGCCCGCCTGATGTAAAACGGCGAGCATTACCTCGGTATCGACGAGGTTCTTTGAGCATCCAAGCGAGATAAAAGCTACCTTTGTCATTACTGCTCCTTTATTTTAATAAGGGTTTGAATTTGTCACGAAGGCGGTACATATAGAAGCGCACCATAACGCCAAGAAAGATATCATAGGCGATGAAGGCGATGTTCAACAGTACCGCGAAAACTATATAGATGGCGTGGAGGGAGAGACCGAAGAAGTCCTCGCCCTCGGCTATAAAGGGTATGCCAAGTATAAATTCACAGCCAAGCATTGCCAAAAGCATAGCAAGATTGGCAAAAATAAGCTTAAGCAAAAGCCAGGTCCATCTGGGAAGCCGCTCGATATAGCCCTTCAAAATCGGGAATAGGCCAAAACAGAGAAAATAGAGCATCCACATCGGACGGGCGAAGCTCAGAAGCGCGGTGATAAGCGAGGTCGTTAACCACACAAGCCAGGTGTAGGGCGAGCCAAGCTCGATGAAAACAAATGCGACGATGACGCTGGAGAGCGCGACGGCGGTGAGGTCAAGTACCTCTATCATTCCGCCAACCACCATAAATATTGCTCCAAGAGCAACGCAGGCGGCGCTTAGCGTCAGCTTTTTTGTTCCCTTCATCAGATGCAACGGATAAGGTCGCCGCCCATACACTCGCAAAGACAGTCAAGACAGATTAAGTTCGTGCAGCAATCACAGGCATCGCGGGTGGCGCGGTCGCGGCGGTAATCGTCATCATAGTAGGAGCTTCCGTAGCGTCTGCCCGAATGGTTGAACATCTCCTTTGCCCTCTGGTATTCCTGGTTGGAGGGGTCCATACTGCAGGCCATCTCCAATTCACGCATCGCATCGTTTATCCTCTGCTTGTTGATCAGGCAGAGCGAGTAGAGATAATGCCACTCCGCAACGCGGTCAAACTCGCCAATGGCGAGCAGCTTTTGCTCCGCATCCTTGTATCGGGACTTGGAGATCAGCTCGCGTATCTCGTTATAGGCATAGCTCGAGCCCTGGTAGCTGCCTCCGCCACTCTGTGTGTGAGAGCCTCCCTGGGCGCGTGCGCGCTGGATTTCGTCATATGCCGCATTGATCTGCTGCATCTTCTCCTTCGCAAGCTCCTTAAGAGGGTTATCATCGGCAAAGTTATCGGGATGGTACTTTCTTGCCAGGGTCCTGTAAGCATTCTTGATTTCGTCATCTGTGGCATTAGGGGATATGCCGAGTATCGAATAGGGATCAGTCACTTGTTGTGTCCTCCTTTTGTTGTTCGGGCAATTCCTCGAGGAAGGAAATCCTCTCGACAAGCCCAAGGTAGATTATATTTCTTACAATGTTTTCGCAGGTATACTTGTTTCCAAAGGGTATGAGATTTACCGCCGCCTCCAGCTGCCTGCATTCAAGCAGGAGGGCTGTGCGGATCGTGCTTTTATTTTCGCTTGTCAGCTCCCTGCCCTCATAGGAGATTACATAGGGGTTGTAGCTCCCCGAGGCACGGTCCTTTTCGTAGTCCTCCGCCGCATCGGCGCAGTATATAAATTTTCCGAGGTGGTAGCCAACCTGGTAGGTGACAAGCCTCGCCTCGCCCTCCAGGCCGCCCGAGAACATCTCGCCAAGCAATTCGCCAAAGAGGATTGCCGGCTCGTCGGCGCTGGGGCAGTTCTCCTTTTCAAGGGCGGTTATCCTATCCAGTCTATCCTTAGCAATCTCACAAAGCTCGGGCAGATTTGCCTTTTTCATAGATGAGGAGGCAATCGGCCGTGAGAAGGAGACCAGCATTTTTTTGAGGAATTTTTCGTCCTGCAAATCGTCAGCCAGCTTGTAGTACGCCAGAATGGCAAAGGCCCTTGCCGTGTATTCCAACGCGGAGTTGCAGTTCAGCATAGTTTTCTTGGTAAAGGGGTGGGCTATGCACCGCCGCTCGGATGAGCCAAGCTCGGAGTCATCGATATACGCCATTCTGACAAGGGCGAGAAAAACGCTGTCATAGGAGAGCATAACATTGGAAAGCTCGCCCGTGTGCTTCTTCATAGCGCGACAGATGCCGCAATAGGTAGCCTTGTAAAACTCGTATTCCTTAACCTTCAACTCTCTTGCCACCGGCTTTACATATCCAAACACGCCCTCACCTCCCTTATTTTTGCCTTTGCATAGTTACTCATCTTTAAGTATAGCACAAAATTTTTGTTTTTTGTTAACAATAATAAAACTTTTTAAATATTTTTTGTTTTTCAGTGTTCAGTGGTTAGTGTTCAGTGTTCAGTGATAAGTGGTTAGTGGTCGGTGGGCTGGGCTTGCAATCTATGGTGCTATCCGGGAGGTAGCAAAAACCCAGCCCTCAAAAAAGAGCTGGGTAAGGTTATTTAATTTTTAACACGGGGTAGTGCTTTTACTCCTCTGTATAGTTATAAGTGATGGTGTAGGAGCCGGTGTCAGCGTTCCATTTAGAGCCCTTTGTTATAGCTTTCCACTGCGCTTCGGTGCCGCGGTACTTGATGCCGGAGAGGCTGGTGCATCCTGCAAACGCATAATCACCAAGCATTTCGACCTTCATGCCGATTGTCACATCCGCAAGGCTGGTGCATTTAAAGAACGCTTCAATACCGATAACGGTAACACTATCGGGAATAATCACGCTAACGAGACCTGCACAATAAGAGAATGCTTCAGTGCCGATACCGGTGACACTGTCGGGGATTGTCAGACTGATGAGGCTCTCGCAACCGGCGAATGCCGCATAGCCGATACCGGTGACACCACTCGGGACAGTAAAGTCTACATCCTTTTTACCTATTGCATACTGTAATAATATCTTACCATCCCCTGAATATAAGCTACCATCAATGGACCTGTATTCAGTATTCCCCTCATCCACGCTTATGTTGGTCAGACTGGTGCATCCGTAGAACACACATACGCCGATGTTTTCGACACGATTTCCGATAGTCACTCCCGTGAGGCTGGTGCATCCATAGAACGCAGAAGAGCCGACTTTGGTGACGCTGTTAGAAATATTTACACTCACAAGGCCAGAGCAATCCTCAAACGCAAAGGAGCCGATTCCGGATATTCCATTGACGATGGTCACACTGGTTATGCTATCACAATTATAGAGTGCGTAATTATTAATTACATAATCCTCGCCATTGTAGTTCACGGGAAGGACAAGCTCGGTATCATCTCCGGTATAGCCAACAAGATAGTTTACTCCATTATAGCTATAGAAGAGATAGCCGTCCTTGTTTACTATCTTGCTTTCTTCCTTGTGTACCTCTATTGCATAACGGGCAACATCCCCATAGGCATAGTTTCCTGCCCTTATATTCAGCGAGGACTTGTTTATTACCTCGACTAACTTATAACAATAATAGAACGCCTGATCACCAATGCTGGTGACACTGTCGGGGATTGTCACGCTGATGAGACTGTCGCAGCCATAGAACGCATATTTACCTATGGTTTCAACACCGTTCGGGATTGTCACATAGGTGAGACTGTCGCAGTTTTCGAATGTAGAATATTCGATCTCCAAAATGCTATTCGAGATTGTCACATTGGCGAGATTGGAACAATATGAGAACGCATTATGACCGATGCTGATGACATCGTCCGGAATTATTACGCCGGTGAGATTGGAGCAATTTACGAACGCATAAGATCCAATGCTGTTGACTCCGCTTGGAATAGTAAAGCTCGCATCCTTTTTGCCTATTGCGTACTGTACTAACGTCTTGCCATCCCTTGTATACAGATTGCCATCAATCGACTTATACTTTGTATTTTCTTCATCCACTTCTATATTTGCAAGACTGGTGCAAAGACAAAATGCATTAAAGCCAATACCGGTGATGCTATTTGGAATACTTATGCTTGTGAGACTGGTGCATCCATAGAATGCAGAAGGACCAATTTGGGTGACACCACCCCGAATTATTACACTTGTAAGACCTGTGCACCCATAGAATGCAGAAGAACCAATTTTGGTGACACTATCCTGAATTGTCACATTGGTAAGGCTTTTGCAATTATAGAAAGCATTGCTTAACAAATTGCCACCGGTTATAGTTACATTCCGTAAGGTCGATGGAATATAGGAGATGTAGTTATCTCCCAAGGAGCTTGGTTGATTTGTCTCTACTCCACCATCATAGCTGTGAGTGCCGAATATGTAACCAAACAGTGCGATTTCATTTAAGGCATTTTCCAACCGTTCTTTTCCTACGAAGGGCAAGGTGATGCTCTCAACATACGAGCAACCCGAAAATGCAGCCTCCTCGATTAAAGTAACACTATCAGGTACAACGATGCTGGTTATATCGGTGCAATTTTGAAATGCATAGGAGTTAATCTGTATTATTGGAAGTCCGTTGTGTGTTGAGGGAATTACTATGTCGGTATCGGTACACTCTCCAATACCGATTACAGCATATCCGTTATCTACACTTTCCAATTCGAGACCTTTCTCTGTCAAATCGGCCCCTCGGGATTGCTCGGGTTTTCAGGATCGCTTGGCTCGG
>JAFTRB010000090.1 GCA_017462445.1 Clostridia bacterium | reverse complement strand
TGCTCCCAGGGAATGGTGGGACGAAGGGTAAAATCAAGAGCTCCCATCTCGGATGCGTCGAGCTTGATCACAAGGGCGTTATCGGGGTAGGAGATGAAATACTCTCTCGAATAATCAACGCCACCGAAGGTATAATCTACGGTGGATATAGCCGTATTGAGATCGAGTGCGCGGCTGTAATTTGTTACCTCCGAGTTGGTATGTCCAAAGTCTATGTAGGTCTCGGAGAAGGAGTTAAGACCGCCGTAGCAGTTCCAGGAGCCACCGGGATGAACAAGAGTCTTCTCGGTTATCTGGAGACGCTCTGTCTCGGTTCTGCCGAAGATGTTGACGCCCGAGTAGCCGTTACCGATAGGTATCGACCAGCGCTCCCAGTCATCGTTTACATTCGCGGTAATCTGGTTTAAGCTATTACCTGTTGCCTCCTCGAGGTTTTCAAAGATTGTGTTAATTCCGTGGGATGCCTCCTCGTCATAATAGAGGTGCAACGGAACTTCATTTTTTGGAATAATCACGCTGTTAAGATCCTCCTTCGCAAAACTCATTACAGGAAGCGCTCCTGACAGACATCCAAAGAGTAATGCTAAAACAAGTATTGCTGATAAAATTTTTTTCATTGCATATTTTCCTCCCTTTTTATATTTTATAATCATATTTTTACCCTATTGCCGCGTTTGCTGTTTCCTCTGCGGCTATCTCTGACCAGCGCCAAAGTCTTGCGGGATCGTTTCGCACCGTGCTTATATCCTTAAGCAACAGCTCAAGGCCGAGTCCGTTTTCTTTAGCAGCTTTAATGGTACGCCGTATATCCTCTCGCACAATATCCTCGTCAAAGGAGCTTCCCGCAAGATAGGAAGGCGTGGGCTTGTTTGACATAATATACTTCTTTGGCAGAACCGATGCAAAATGCTCTCTGTCGCTCCACGGGCTACAGGATATCTTGCGAATATTTGGCATTTGGCATATAATATCAAGCCTATCGTCCAGCCTCTCGCAACAGCCGTAGTAAACCGAATCGAAATACCCGAATATCCTTGACATATAAGGAAGCTCAAATTCTCGGTTAACCTCGGGTGAGACCGAGGTAAATAGCTGAGCCATGCTGAAGGTCCATCCGTTGTAAGTGGTTCTGCTTCCTGTCAGCCTTTCCTCGTCTGATATACGATCGTTAAAGGTATAGGAGCAATGACAGTTATTGCTTTGAATACTGTATAGCTCTAACCTGTTTATCTCTTCGATATGCTCTATAAACGCGGTGGTGTATCGCTCCATTATTGCGTGGATAAGCTCCGGTCTTTCAATAAGATCTATGTAACAGCTTTCAACACCCTTCCAGAATGTTATAGAGTCCCACAGCCCCGAATGAAGCATTATGCCGCCCCATTGCAGGGGTGCGATACCGCCGAATATCCTTTCCGCCTCGAAAAGGATTTCCGCTTCAAGCTCCGTATTTATCGAAATTGTCGGAGTGTGGATTTTTTGTACATCCTCAAGCTCCTCAAGCTGATCCTCGAAAAGGTGTGAGCAAACCGTTCCGTTTGATGAATGCTTTAGCCTTTGTGTTGTAAGGCCAAAGCCACTGTTTGATATAGCCCTCGGCAGAACAATATATGGATCCAGCACCGTGTCGGCTTGAAGATGCTCAAATTTGTATATTGAGCGAAGGAGCGTCGTTTCTATCCCACGGAAATAGTTGTCCTCAACCCGGTTGGTAAGCGAGCCATCGGTATTAAGCTCATCCCACGGGATTTGGTCTATTGTCACCATCGGCTTTTGCATATTCATACAATTCAGCTTGCGCCAAAGCTCACGCCTCTCACTGTTCTTGTCCGAAAAAGCATAGGATATATATTTTTCTGCAAGCTCTCTTAATATCAAAGTGTCTTTTTCACTAACACTCATTTTTAAGTTCTCCTATTCTGACCGTTTTAGGCTTTTGCAACAAAAAACCGACCGAGATTTTATAATAACTGTTCATTTTGTAAAAGGATTGACAATTAAAAGCATTTGTGATAATATTTTAGTAGTTCTTTGTTAAGGGGTTGTTCAATTAAATTTTATCATAATTCAAATAAAAAATATATGCTCATTGCTGTGCAATTATTGTCCAAAATCGACTTTTATTGCAAGCTGTGAAGAAAGGGAAAATATGGAGTCAAATTATAAAAAGGATTCGCCTTTTGTTGTAGATGCTTCGTTTTATATTATTGGTTCTACCGCCGTGGGCGAGGGGTGGAAGAATAAAGCGGCAGGCGGTAACAACAGAATGTACTATATAAACGGTGGTACAGGAGGATATATAGAAAAAGGACAGGAGGTTCGTTTTCAAAGTGGAATGATATATTTCCTTCCTTATTATTCTAATTTTTCCTTATTCACAGATTTAGAAGACAATCTTGACGTCACATTTGCTGACTTTAAGCTATTAAATCCCGTGCTTTCCTCAACCGTATTTTCTCTTTCTCCCGATGAATCCACCATTGTAAGCTCTGCGATAAATACCTTCAAAATACTGTGCTGTAACAAAAAACGAAATGCAAATGAGAAGATATACTTAAAGCAAACAATAGAATACTTGATAAGCGTGATGGTTAGCACTCAGCCACAGAGGCTAATAAACGATCAAACGATAATAAATGCACTCAATTATATTCATTCGAACTTTTCGGAAAAGATTTCGGTTGCAGATATTGCTGAAAAATGTTTCCTGTCAGTAGACGGTTTTATAAGACGCTTTATCCGAAGTGTGGGAGAGCCACCGTATTCGTACTTAAAAAAGTTGAGGCTTCAAACGGCACTTTCTATGCGTGCTGAGGGACAGCGACTTACAGAAATAGCCGAAGCATGTGGTTATGATAATCCATCTTCTCTTTTACACGCCATTGCGTCAGAGAAAAAGAAATGAATATCCGGTTGGAAGGAATTAGGTAAACTGTTATTATTCATTTTGTATGCGACCTTTTCACCAACCCGTGTCCACCAACTTTGTGAAAAATGTCCATTAGATTTTTTTCTGAAAATGTGGTATAATAATATAAAAGGAGGGCTGAATATGTACAAGATTGGTGACAAGGTGATATACGGCACAATGGGTGTCGTAGAGATCGTGGATATACGGTCTGAGAGCATTGGTACGGATTTGCGCTCCTATTATGTATTAAAGGAAACAGGCTGCGCCTCATCCTCCGAGACATTGATTCCCACGGATAGCAAGCCCCTGGTTGACAGAATGCGCCCACTTCTTTCGGGCGAGGAGCTTATAGCGCTCATAAGGGAGGCAAAGAAGCTTCCCCCTATTGAATGGATAAAGGACAACAGGGCGAGGGCGGATAAATTCAAGAAAATATTACAGGAGGGAGATCGCCTCGAGCTTATCAGGATGATAGGCTCCATATACGAGGCGGGCAAGCGCAGAATTGAGGAAGGGAAGAAGAACTACCTTGCCGACGAGGGGGCAATGAAGAAGGCGGAGTATTTCCTCTATTCCGAGATTGCTGAGGTTATGGGTATCCCGTATGCCTCTGTTCCCGGGTTTATAGAAAATATATAGCAAAATTAAAGGACGCTGTGAACCGACACAGCGTCCTTTTTCTTTAATTTGAAGCTTTCCCTAATTTGAAGCTTTCCCTAATTTGAAGCTTTCTTATTTTACAGCCTGCCAGATTGAGTCGTCAAGCAGTAATTCGTCAAGCATAGCCCCTCGTTCGGGATTCTTTCTTCTGTCGCGTATCTCCTCGTAGAACATTTGCATTGTTCCAAGCGTTCTGGGTGGGAAGAAATATCTTGTTTCCTCGGGGTTGGCATAGCGCCTGTATTGACCGCCTAAAAGACCCTCGTGGTCCTGACCGCCGCTGACATAGAGGTTATGCTCTCTCGCTATCTCAAGAGATCTGCGCCTTTCCTCGATGGGCAGCTCGGCGTGCCAGACCTCTATTCCGTCAAGCCCGACCTCCAAAAACGAGGGGATAAGGTGGAACTGCTTATGCGGATGCGCGTGAATGGCGATTCCTCCCGCCCTGTGAACCAGGGTGATCAGCTCCTCGGTAGCCATAAATTCGATAATATGCTTCACCTCGCTTCGATGCACGCCAAAGCACTCCTTGAAGAAATTGGGGTAGTCGATATCGGTGGCAAGTCCCTTCGCCTTCATTGCGCGGAAAACCTGCTCGTTACATAGCCAGGTGATACCCGTGTTAAATTCCAGGACATCCTCCCACTCGATTCCCTCGATAAGCCCAAGGCTCCTTGCCCTGTGGAAGAGCTGCTCGGTTTCGTTTGTCTCGCGGGCGCTCAAAAGGCGCAGGTATTCTGCCATCTGGGGGTAGTCTTTGTCAATACCAAAGGCGGTGATATGGACATTTTCGCCGCTTTGGGCATAGGTCGAGAACTCTATTCCCGGCAGGTACTCTATGCCATATTTTCTCGCCGCCTCGGCCGCTTCGATGTGGGCGGAGTAGGTGTCGTGGTCGGTGATGGATAGGGCGGAGTAGCCCTCGTCCTTTGCCAGTCTCACCAGCTCCTCGGGGGAGTAAATACCGTCGGAATGGGTGGAATGGCTGTGCAGACATGCATATTGAAGAGGTATATTCGCTTTCATTTTTCTCCTTTAGTCAGTAAGTAATATGAGATGATTTTGGGGATTAACAGTTACAACTCGGAAATCAGCGCGCCACGGCTATGGCGGTCCAGTGTGTATACATTGTCTATAATATACCTGTTATCGTCAGAATCCCGCAGTCGACAATATCCCTCCTTATTTATGCGGATATCGTGCTGCGGCGAGCGAATGTCAAAGGAGCATACTCCTCTGTCGGTTTCAACCGTCCAATGCATCACTCCTGCGGTTTCGGAATATGATATGATCTTCTTTATGTGAGGAACAAGATAATAGTCGCGTAGGCTCATCTCGACAACCCTTCGGCTTTGCGGAGAAAGATCATCAAGCCTGCGAAGAGTGGCAACCTCGTCTCCGTCTATATCCAAAAATGTTATATACTCATCGGGGTGAGAGACGGGAAAGAGCGAGCGAGGCTCGAGATATTCGTAGACATCACAGCCGTGTGTCAGGGTAACGAGATTGTTTTCGCAGACCTCAACAATATCATCCTGCGTTAGAAAAAATCGCTCTCTTTTCATTTTTACCTCGCTTTTGATGTTAAAAGTTTTCCTGAGCGCGCATTTCCTCGGCCTCCTGTGCCATGGTCTGGATCTGCACGAGCCTGTAATACTTGCCCTTCAGCGCCATTAGCTCCTCGGGAGTGCCGTTTTCAATAATTCGTCCGTTGTCAACCACAAGAATTCTTGTAGCTCGGCGAAGGGTTGATAGGCGGTGGGCAATCATTAGTGTGGTCTTTCCGGCAATCAAGCGGTCTATTGCCTCCTGAATAAGATGCTCGGTTTCCGAGTCCACAGCGGCGGTTGCCTCATCGAAAATCAGAATGGATGGGGAGGAAAGAACCGCGCGGGCAATGGATATTCTTTGCTTTTCTCCGCCGGAAACACCAACGCCGCGTTCGCCAAGAACGGTGTCGTAGCCATCGGGCTGCCTTGCTATAAAGCTGTGGGCATTAGCCACATCGGCTGCGTGAATAACATCCTCAATGCTTGCCTCGGGATTTCCGTATGCTATATTGTTGAATATGGTGTCGGAGAACATCATAGGCTCCTGCTGTACATATCCAATCATAGAGCGGTAGGCGGACAAATCCAGATTTTTGATATTATGCCCATCGACGAGTATTTCGCCTGAATAACCGTCGTAGAAGCGCATTAAGAGATGAATAAGGGTTGATTTGCCAGAGCCGGTCGTACCAACTATACCAACGACCTCGCCCGGCTCTATGGTAAAGGAAACATCATCAAGAACCTTCTTGGTGCGGTCAAAGGAGAAATGCACATGGTTAAACTCGATTTTACCGTTGATGTGCTGAGGAACAATATGCGCATCGGCGGCTTTCTCCGGCTCGGCTTCAAGAATGTCCAGTATTTTTTCGGTCGATGCCATAGCGCTCTGGAAGGAGTCGGTAAGATTTGCGAAGAAGGTTACGGGATTATAGAACATAGCGGCATAGGAGATGAAGCTGACGACAAGGCCTGCGCTGTATCCCGCATCTCCCTCAATAACTCTTGCTCCACCGAATGCCCAGATTATTAGCGAGCCGCAGGTCACAAAGAATGAAACCAGCTGGGGGAAGGCGGTAGCAATTTTGCCGAGGTGAAGATCGACACTAAGCCATTCGGCGTTTCTCTCGCGGAATTTTTCTCCGGCTCGCTTTTCGGCTGCAAAGGATTTAATAACCTTGATACAGGGAATAGTATCGGAAAGAGAGGAAAATACACGCGACCATTTGCGCCAGATGCGGCGGTAGTAGGGACGAAGTCGCTTAGAGAAAAAGCGGCTGATAAGTACAATAATCGGAACGGGCGCGAGCGAAAACAGAGTAAGGGTTGGGTTCATCGACAGCATAATGATGACGATGCCAATCATTTGGAAGAAGTGTACGACCGCCTCCTGAGTTATTCGCAGCATAAAGGTCTGCAGAGTGGTGCAATCGGAAGAAACGCGGTTTATTACTGCGCCCGTCGAGGTCTTGTCATAGAATTTCATCGGCAGATATTGACACTTCTCGTAAATGTCAACTCGCATACTAGAGACGGCGCGGTCTCCAACCGAGCGCATCAGATAGGAGCGCAGAATACCGATGCCAAACTGAAGAATATATACCAGCAAAAGAAGGATGACCATCGCCCAAAGGAGCATATTTCTGTCATCGCCCACCAGATTTTGAATAAAGGCAAAAATCGGGTTTTCGTGAGGCGTCATAGCATCGGTGGGAAAGACCTTATCTACGATAAAGCCGGTAATAGACGGAGGTACAAGCGCCATCGCTGTGGTAAATAGCGCAAGGCAAATACAGAGAATAATTGTGGGAATATGCGGTTTTATGTAAGAAAACAGCCGCTTAACCACCTTCATCTTTGACCGACAGCGTATGCATTCGGCACCCGAGTGAAGTAGCGTTCGCCCACATTTTGGACAGACAGACAGCGACCGCTCGAAGGCGACACCGATAATGGCAAGCTCCTCCTGCAGCACCCCCTCCCCGTTAGCCATACGGTTAAGGAATTGCGCCGCCGCATCACAAAGCGTCGCGATGGAGTAGGTGTACCTAAACAAAATCCGACGCTTCCCGTCTATCACGGCAGAAAGTGTTGCATTTCCATACATTCGCTTCGCCTTGACATCCGAGAGCGTCGGATAAGAATATGTCCTTTCTCCACTCTCCTCGTCAAAAGCATACATCGCGTCCTTGGTAAATATAAGGGCGCTTTCGGCGTATCGACCTGAAAGTGACAGGTCGCCAACAATGGCAAAAAGCATCTCCTCTCCCTGTGCCTGAAGCTTTTCTGTCAGGGCAAGAGCGCCTTTCGGAAGTGGCTTGTTTTTCGCAAAAAGAACATCGTTATTCATAAAACACCTCTGAAGACAAAGTCTTCATTGTGGACATTGCCACGAGATGACGGTGGGTATTATTACCCGTTTTACACACCTTAAAGCACAGCCGCCTGCGCTTGCAGTTATTCTAGCACACCTTGATGGGATATGCAACAGTTTTTCAAAAACTGGTCAAAATTTTTCACTTACTATTTAATATAATTGCCATGTCAAAATCGTACAATTCGCAAGGCTCGCTTTTGTAACCCTTTTGCATCAAGGGGCGGTCGGTGTAAGCCGCCCCTCTTGGTATTAAGCATTGATGGCGCTTGGTGCTGCTTTGATGATGCGCATTTACTCCTTAAAGCTTCTGCATATAAATTTATATGAGCAATATTCGCAGGGGTGGCCGGAGTCGCTCTTTCGCTTTATGGGAGAGGCGCTTATCTCGCCGCTCCGCATTCTTTCGACCTCGCCGAGAATAAGCTCCTCCATGCTCTTGCACAGCTCCGCCCAGCCCTTTTTATCGTACTTCATTTTTGCCCTTTTCGGCTCGTTTTTGGGGTTGCCGTCGTTGGGATAGGGGAGGAACTCCGGGTTCATCGCGCCAATGCTGGTGTCGTCGTCAAGCACCATTCCCTGCCGCTTGGAGATTTCTCTTGCCGCCACGCGCGCTCCCAGGCTGTCGGGGGTGTCGACCTCCACATCCTTGACCGAGGTCTTGACATAG
>JAFTRB010000089.1 GCA_017462445.1 Clostridia bacterium | reverse complement strand
ATTTTCCTTACAAGCACTGCATTTGTGTCCACAAATACAAAATATGGCATACCTCTTTTGAGATATACCATATTTTTGAAAAACTGTCTTTTAGGGTACGCCCCCAAATTCGCTCTTTTTTTATTGATAATTCCATCTTTTTATTAGTAAGATGTAATATTTATTAGTATATTATATTATTAATAACCCAACAGCTCAAGGTTGCGCTCAACCGTTTTTCTTCCTCGCCAGGCAAATGCCCTTTCGCTGAATGCATCTTTATCAAGAGAAGAAAGGATGTCACTTCTGAGGCATTCAATCCTGTCCTCGCGGAAGAATGAGATCGGTGTTAATACGGGGCTTTTGTTATAGGGACAAACCCTCTGACACTCGTCACACCCCCACACCGTGTTAATTTTTTGCATCAATCATATCTCATCCGCGGTTAATTCTCCCTTGCGCTGGGTTATGGCGCTCAGGCAATCTGCCCCCTCTCCCCTGAGTATACCCGTAGGGCAAGCGAGAGAGCAGGCGCCACAGTGGAGGCACTGCTTGATTTCAAGCGTACCGCCGTATCCCAGCTTCTCGGGCGGTATGTCTGTTATTACATCACCGATAAAAATATAGCTGCCGTACTTTTCGTTTATTATAAGACCGTTATCCCCAAGAATGCCAAGACCGGAAAGCAGCGCCGCATGCCGCTCGTCTATCGGGCTGTGATCTCCGTAGCCTGCGGAGAGAGAGCCCGGAAAAAGCTCGGAAAGGAGACTAATGAGCGAGGCGGTAAATGCCCTTATATAGAGGTGGTAATCCTTCGCCGCCGCATAACGGGACAGATTGACCGTCTCGCCGGCATAGTATGGAATTACGAACATAATGACACTGCGCGGGGTAAATTGCTCGCGCTCGATCAGTCGGGAGTTGATTTCGCGGCACTCGGCATAGTCAAGCACGGAATAGTATTCGATGTTATGACTTTTGAAGAATTCGACCAGTCGCTCCATGGGCTTTTTCCTTTCTTTTGATGGAATAATTGTAGCACATCGGTAATTTTTTGTCAAGGCTAGGAGCTATTCAGGTGGCTAATTTGCGGTTATCCGATTGCTTTTTTGGGAAGCGGGCTTTAACCTGCTATGTGAACGAAGCTTTATTTTTAATTGAATAAGAAGCTCTTGACATTTTAATACTCCTTTGTTATAATAATGCTGCCTCCAGGTCCCAACGGACAGCAACTACCTTTAGTGAGTTGACAGAGAAGAACGCTTTGGCTGAAAGGAAGCAGCTTAGACTGTGGATTAACGTAGACTTCTCACCCCACCGTTATCGGTGGGGATTTTTTTATTTGTTAGCTCCGTAAATAAGAGGACGAAGCTACGCATGTGAGCGAAGCTGTGCTATTTCCACTTGACATACCTACAAATATATAGTATAATATCTATGATATACTTAGGTGTGGTATGCGTATCACACAAATGGAGGCATTATGTTCTTTAATATTGGCTTGCTTAATACAATATTTCCCCCGAATGCGGAGGGCTTCAGAAGCGTTCCACTTCATGTTTACTTTATCGCACTCGGTGCGGTTCTGCTCGTTTCCTATTTCCTCGGCAGCATCAATTCTGCGATTATCATATCCAAGCTTCTTTATGGCAAGGACATACGCACGCTTGGCAGCGGAAATGCGGGAATGACAAATATGCTCCGCAACTTTGGCGCGAAGGCTGCCGTCCTTACCCTGGTCGGCGATTTGCTGAAAACGGTTATTGCGGTTTTGCTAAGCGGCATCGTTTTTGGCTTTGCTTATAAAAACGGTATGAGCTATAACGGCGAGGGGTATCTTGCCGGCCTTATGACTGTTATAGGTCATATTTTCCCTGTTTACTACCGCTTCAAGGGCGGAAAGGGCGTGCTTGCCACATCGGTTATGACGCTTATCCTCTGCCCCGGGGCGTTCCTTGTTTTATTTGTCGTTTTTGCCGCCCTGATTGCCTGGACACGGTATGTATCTCTTGGCTCGGTTGTGGGCGCTTGCCTTCTTCCTGTTGCACTTCAGGCATACTGCTCGGTATTCCTGCAGGTTCCTATGCACGGGCTTACAACCCTCGCTACAATTGTAGTTGCCATTTTAATTGTCTTTTGCCATAGAGAAAACCTTGTCCGTATCGGCAACAAAACCGAGAACAAGCTCTCCTTTGGCAAAAAGAAAAAGGCGGTAGAGCCGGAGGATGCCCCCGCAGAAGAAAAGAGCGATGAAGAATAAGAGCTTTATAGACCTCATCCTTGCCGCCTTTGACAAGGAGATTATCAAAAAGCTGGTATTTTCCCGTCCGAAGGCGAGCGAGATTGCAAAGATCAGCGCAAGGCTGGTAGCGCACAGGGGTAGAAAAATGCTTGTTTTGGAAAGCTCACTCCCCGGTAATACCGTTTCGCACAAAAATCTTCTTCGCGAGGAGATAGAGCCATATATCACTCCCCTTCTCGAGGAATACCGACAGGCGAACCTGATAACCACGCTTGGTGATGTGGAGTGGAAAATATCCACGAAGGGCTCTGTCGCGCTGCTTGGCGCCGAAAAGCTCGAAAGAAGGATGTCCGGCGAGGAGCAGGACTTTGAAAGGGCGATAGGCTCGCTGGATAAGGTTAAGAACCATATACTGACCGGAAACGAGGACTTTCTTATCAAGCTTGGAGTAAGCGATTCCCGTGGAAGAGTACACGATAAAAGACAGGGGAAATTCAGACAAATCAACCGCTTCCTTGAGCATATCGAGGGAATTTACGGACACCTCGGCGCACAGGGCGATATCCTGATTTATGACCTCTGCTGTGGCAAGAGCTATCTCAGCTTTGCGGTATATTACTATTTGACACAGATAAAGGGCAGACGGGTCAAGCTTGTTGGAATAGATCTTAAGCGTGACGTTGTTGATTGGTGCGCATCGTTGGCGCGCGAGCTTGGATATGTCGGCATGAGCTTCATTTACGACGATGTAAGGAACACTCCAAGGGATGTGTCACCGGATATGGTTATTTCGCTGCACGCCTGTGATGTGGCAACAGATATTGTTATTAATTCGGCAATTTCGCTGGGGGCTAAGGTTATTCTTTCAACCCCTTGCTGCCATAGATATCTTAATGACCGTATAGCCGCAGAGGAATTGTCCTTTGTGACAAGATTTCCTCAGCTTAAAAACAAGCTTTGCGAGGCAATTACCGACGCAATAAGGCTTTCCAGGCTTGAAGCATCGGGCTATTCGGTTTCTGCCCTTGAGCTGACAGACCCCGATGATACACCGAAAAACACCCTGCTCCGCGCTGTAAAAATCGGCGAGGGGAGCAGAGAGGCTATGGAGGAATACGAAAGAATATTGGGCTTTGTCCTCGGAGAGGGGAAGGTCGGATACCTTGAAGGACTGTAAAATGAGGTTTACTGTAAGAAGTGACATAGAAACAGAGGCCGTCGGACGCAGACTTGCTGAGCTGCTTGCAAGCAAAAAAATAAAGCGGGCAGTTATTGCGATGCGTGGCGAGATGGGTGTGGGTAAAACGGTGTTTACCCGCGGCTTTGCCTCATATTTTGGAATACGTGGCGTAAAAAGCCCGACATACACGGTTGTAAACGAATATCGCGGCACGGACATTAGCATATTTCACTTTGACCTGTATCGCATAAGCGACGGCGATGACCTATACTCGGTGGGATACGATGACTATCTTGCAAGAGATGGCTATGCCATTATCGAGTGGAGCGAAAGAATCCCCGAGGAAATCCCCGAGGATGCTATTTTCGTGTCCATATCAAGAGTTGCCGACCGTGAAGAAGAAAGAATCATTGAAATATCTGATTTTTAAGAGGAAGATATGATAATCCTGGCTTTTGAAAGTACCGCCGGCACCGCAAGCGTTGCGCTCTGCGATGGCGAGAGGATGCTGGCGCAGTACACAGTTAATAATGGAATGACACACAGCGAGCTGCTACTTCCTATGGCGGAGGATATGCTCCGCGCCTTGGGGCTTGGCTTTGAGCAGATCGAGCTATATGCCGTATCTGTCGGCCCCGGCTCCTTTACCGGAGTCAGGATCGGCGCATCGCTTGTCAAGGGACTCGCCTTTGGGAAAAATACGCCCTGCGTTGGTGTATCCAGCCTTGAGGCTATGGCAAAGGCCCTTGAGGGCGTAGACGGAATAATCGTCCCCTGTATGGATGCCAGGCGCTCCCAGGCATATACCGCAATATTCCGCTCCGGCAAAGAGGGTATTGTTCGCCTGACAGATGACGACGCGATGGAATATCGAGATATAGCGGTGAGACTTAAGGAATACAACGAGCCTATCTACCTCACGGGCGATGGCTATGAGAGGGCGTACGGTGCGCTTGTCAGCGAGGGGATCACCCCCTGCTCTACCCCGAGGCTATTGCAAGGACAAAACGCCTATGCCGTAGCGATGCTGGCACGGGAAGCATATGAAAGAGGCGAGTTTACCACCGACAGCAAGCTTTCCCCAATCTATCTCCGTATGCCACAGGCGGAACGCGAGAGGCTGGAAAGATTAAAGAACGAGAATAAATAAAAGGAGATATAAAAATGGAAAAGAGAACGATCTACATAGGCGCTGACAGCGCAGGCTTCCCCCTCAAGGAGGAGATGGTTGTCTACCTCAGAGGACAAGGCTACACCGTAGATGATATGGGTACAGACTCAACCGCATCCTGCCACTATCCTGTATTTGCAAAGGCAGTCTGCGAGAAGGTGCAGGAGAACCTGGACAGCTCCTTTGGTATCCTTATTTGCGGCACGGGCGTCGGTATGTCGATGTGCGCCAACAAGCATAAGGGAATCCGCGCGGCGCTCTGCGGCGATACCTACTCGGCAAAGATGACAAGGCAGCACAACGATGCAAATGTGCTTTGTATGGGCGCCAGAGTCATCGGCTCCTGTCTCGCTCAGGATATCCTGGACGCCTTCCTTTCAAATGAGTTCGAGGGTGGCAGACACGCCCTGCGAGTTGAGATGATGATGGATATTGAGGGTTAATTAAATATTTTGCTTGGCTTGCCTCCCGGGTAAGCCAAGCTTTTTTACATTACGGACAGAAGCCTCAAGCCCTCCTCCCTGATTATCAGCGAGCCATACTCGCCCTCAATTCCCATAGGAAGGGCGTTTATTCGTGTACCGTATTCGGCTAATCTGTCGGTTGGCAGAATGCCGTCAAGCCCCTCCTCTGTAAGGCGGATATAAAAGCTTCCGTCTCTGTGCTTGAATACATCGCAGCCAATTCTGTCATAATTGCCTGCACGGGCGGCAGAAATCAAATCGGATAGGCTATCAAAGCGAAAGAATGCCTGCTTCTTCGAATATGTACTAAGTGTCTGTGCCTCATTTATCACCCTCCGCTCTCCGGGAGACATAAACGACAGCTTTGTGATAAATATATCTGCCCCTTTATCGGATGGATAAAGCTGAACCAACACCCGCTCATTGCCAAGCTTAAAGCCGCATTTAACCTGCGCCCTTTCCAAAAGCTCGGTCAGCGAGCCTTTAAGGCATGACTCTTCATAGTCAGCCCCTCTCATTTCTATTCCCATTTCCACCAGCTCCTCTGCACTGAGAGAAATCTTCAGCTTGGAGGCATTGATAAGTAAAAAATCCATTTTTCTCTCCTTTCATACTTATATTGTAATATAAAGGAGCTGTTTTTGCTACACAAAGCTTTTCCCAATGGGGGAAAATAATAGAAAATATAAGCTTTCTATTGAAAAAAGCATTAGTGTATGGTATAATATTCCTCGGTGAGTTCGAGACCTTCCTCACCTAAGTGCAATGCACCGAAAAAACAAAACTAAAGGAGAAGAAAAATGAAAAGATCCAACACGGGTGTACTCTTCCTATCAAGAGCAGCGCTCATCGCCGCCCTCTACGCGGCGCTTACCTATGCGACAATCGCAATCTCGAGCGGAGTGATACAATTCCGCATTTCCGAGGCTCTGTGCATCCTCCCTCTGTTTCTCCCCGAGGCGATCCCCGGGCTGTTCATTGGATGCGCGCTTGCTAACCTTTTCCCTGCCTTTTCACTGCCCGATATGATATTTGGCAGCCTGGCAACCCTGATAGGCGCGGTGGGAGCCTATCTTTTGCGGAGGCTTCCCCACAAGCTGCGCTGGCTCGCGCCCCTTCCGACAATTCTCGCAAATGCGCTTATCGTGCCATTAGTGCTTCGATATGCCTACGGTGCGCCGGACGGCTATTGGTTTATGTTTATGACGGTTGGAATTGGAGAGGTCGTTTGCGCAGGCTTTGGAGGCGCCACACTATATTATCTGCTTTCCGGGCTACCCATCTTCAAAAATTCCCTGTAATAAGAGGTCGAGGCATTATTATGCTTCGGCCTTTTTTCTT
>JAFTRB010000013.1 GCA_017462445.1 Clostridia bacterium | reverse complement strand
GTTTCATATATTCTGGTTATAAGCCTGTCCTTTATAATTTCTTTCATAATATCCTCCAATAATTTTTTCAATTATAGTATAGCATCTTGCAGATTGCAAGTAAATAGCAAATATGTTCTTTTAACATTGCAAAAAATAAACTCTTCGCAAAATGGCAGATAAAAGAAAAAGTCACAATTATTTGAATGATAACGGTGACTTTTCTTTGTTTTATTCTATTTATAGGGCTTTTTATTATACAATATTCCGCTTTAGCCCATGCCCATCGACTCCATCAGGCGCTTGTTGAACTCCTGGGCGGTATTGTAGCCCATACGCTTCTGGCGGTTGTTCATTGCGGCAACCTCGATTACAACAGAGAGGTTTCTTCCGGGGCAGACAGGAAGAACGATTGAGGGAACATTGATCCCCAGGATATCGGTGGTCTGCTCGTCAAGTCCCAGGCGGTCATACATCTTGCCGTTCTCCCAGGGCTCGAGGTTTATAACCAGGTCAATCTTCTCGGTTTCCTTTACAGCGCCCATACCAAAGAGACGGCGAACATCGACTATACCTATTCCTCTCAGCTCCACATAGTGGCGAATTATCTCGGGCGCCTTGCCCACCAGGGTGGTGGCGGATACTCGCTTGATTTCCACAGCATCGTCGGCAATAAGGCGATGACCGCGCTTCAGAAGCTCAATTGCCGTTTCACTCTTACCTACTCCGGAGTCACCAAGCAAAAGAATACCCTCGCCATATACCTCAACCAAAACTCCGTGGCGAGTGATACGGGGGCCAAGCTCCACATTCAGGAAGGCTATAAGAGCCGCCATAAAATCCGATGTTCTTCTTGATGTGCGAAGCAGCGGTACCTTGTACTTCTCCGCAAGCTCCAGGACCTCCGCGCCCATCTCTATGGAGGTGGTTATAATTACACCGACGGGAGAGGAGCGGAAGAAGTCGGCAAGACGGCGAGAGCGCTCCTCGGCATCCAGCTGCGAGAGGAAAAGATGCTCTACCTTGCCGATAATCTGCAGGCGCGCCTGCTCGTAGTGGTCATAGAAGCCAACCATCTGAAGGCCGGGGCGGTTGACTCTGTTGC
Source organism: Clostridia bacterium (assembly GCA_017462445.1). The sequence continues at coordinate 1,890 of JAFTRB010000013.1, read as the reverse complement.
AGTTTACAAATATGTTTTCGGGCAGGTCGGGCAAATAGAGTGTCTCCAGCTTAAACTCGCTGATAACCTTGCCCATACTAACCTGATAATTATCTTCCATATGAAATACCTCGCTTTCTTCTATATGATTTTACCACAGACGGAAAATAATTGCAATAAGCTTCAGGGATTTTTTTATTCTTTTCGCTTTAGTATGATACAGGTCTTGATTTTTTAACAAATATTTGTTAGAATTATTTTATTATATTTACAAAGGACTATATATGAAGAAATTTTTCGCTTTAGTTTTGGTAGCCTGTATGCTTCTTTCGCTTCTCTCCTGCGGTGGAGCGAGCTATCCTCCCGTTGAAATCACCGAGGAGGAGGCAACCACGGTTATAACTCTTAAGTCGGGGGATAAGACCTACGAGGTCAAGTATGAATTATACCGCGCCCTCTTCTTGAACTTCATGGGACAGTTTGATAAGGGCGACAGCTCGGTGTGGCAGGGAGAGAACAAGGAGGAATATATCTCGGCAGCTCACGAGCATATAACCTCGCTTATTCTGGATATATATGCCGCATTTGCCCTCTGTGAGGATATCGGCTTTGATATCTACTCCCGATCGGTGGAGAACAAAATACAGGAGTTTATTCGCATAAGCGTTGAGGGCGGAAGCTATAACGGCGAAAGCTTTATCGGTCACGATGGAGATTACGATGCCTACCTCGCCTACATCAAGAGTATTAACCACAACTATTCGACGCAGGTGCTGATGTACAGGTATGCAATTGCAATTGAGGCAATTGACGAGCATTTTATCGGTACATATTCGGCAGATGAGATCGACGGCAATATAACGGTCGGAAACATTACTTATACCAAGGAGGATATAGAGGAATACTACAACTCGGACGCCTGCGTCAGGGTGCTTCGGACCTATATATCCGAGTCGCTGGATGTCGACCCCGCAGGCAGAGCCGAAAGACTGCGCCTGGACCTTAAGGAAGAGGCAAAAAAGGGCGAGAGCTATGTGAGCGAAATGATTATGGGCAGAGGCCCGATTGGCGCTACCGACGGAATTGAAGGTATACTTATTGCAAAAAACAACCTTGATGGCGCATTCTACAACGCGATGATAGAGGAGGCCTTCTCGCTCAAGGTGGGCGAGGTGAGCCGTGTCGTTCCAATTCACGATGGACAGGAGATGCGCTACTACATTATGTATCGCGGGAACAAAAGCGATGAGCATCTGGAGAAAAACTATGCCGACATAGTATACATCTTCCTGCGCGACAGTGTAGGCAAAACCGTAAATGACAAAAAAAGGGAGCTTAGTGAATCTATCACTGTAAGCGATTTCCTGAAAAGCCTTGACTATTCTAGAATATCTATGGAGTAAAAATGTTCGAACACCTGTATACTCACCCCATCCGTTCTGACGAGAGCATACGTCAATCAAGGTGGATGCCGCTGCCCGACGGCAAAACGAGGGATAGACTAAGAAAGTACCCAATCCTGGAGGTTGCGGATGGAATAAAAAGCTTCTTTGAGAATCATTTGAAAAGAGAAGTTAATGTGTCGATCTCTGGAGAAAAGGATTTCTATATTCTTGTCTCGATGTCACATTTTGTCTTTGTCATAAGTCAGCTTCTCAAATGCACCTCGGGCTTGGAATGTCCGCACCTCAATATAGAAATCAAGAAAAAGTTCAAAATAATTATTACCTTTAATTATGAGCTACCTATTCCAAAGAACATCCTTGATATCCTGATAACCGCGGAGCATTCCGGATTATCTATGCATATAGAGAATAGCAGCCTGGTATTTGAAGCAAAGCTGAGGCGACCTAAAATAATTACTCTCTATCAGCCCAGGTCAACAGGCTTTCGCGAGGAGTTTGAAAGATG
>JAFTRB010000012.1 GCA_017462445.1 Clostridia bacterium | reverse complement strand
AAGAATTTTCTGATATATCATGTCAACCGTTCCCTCGGGATAGCTGACACCCAGGAATATTTCCGAGGCCCTTACCCCCTGCGCTACCAGCATATATAGACCGCCCTCGGCAGGAATTCCTCGCTCACGGGCGTCCGAAATAAGTCTTGTTCTCAGAGGATTGTATATCGCGTCGATAACTCCGCTGAGCCTGTCGAATTTTGAAATGTCTATCGGGCTGGATATAGCATTCGGATACATTCCAACAGGCGTGGTATTGATTATCACCTCGGCATCGGTATGGCTATTGTATGCCTCGCAATAGTCAATCACTCCGTCTCTTTTTTGCCTTCCTACGGTTATTATCTCGCTTGCGCCAAGGCTTCCTGCAACCGCTCGCGCGGTCTTTGCCGTTCCGCCTGAGCCAAGGATAAGAACCTTTTTGCCGCAAACCGTCACTCCTGCGTGCATAAGCAGGGCGGTCATACCGAAGAAATCGGTATTGTATCCGTAGAGCCTGCCATCACGATTAACAATTGTATTCACCGCGCCGATAAGCCTTGCATGCTCATCAATCTCGTGAAGATAGGGAATAACTATCTCCTTGTAAGGAATTGTTACATTTATTGCCTTGAAGCCTGCGGAGCGCATAAACCCGTCAAGCTCATCTCTTGAAAGCTCGCATAGCTCATAGGGGTAGTCGTTGAGGCTCATATGGATTTCCCTTGAAAAGCTGTGCTTTAGCACCTCTCCTATACACCCGTACATCATATTTTCTTACCTGCCAAAAAATCTGTTCCGTATTTTACACAAAGCAAATCGGCAATTGCAATAGCTGTTACTGCGTCGACCACCGCCCGTACACGGTGAATGATGGCGGGATCGTGTCTGCCCTTGATTTGAAGAGTAGTATTATCTCCGCTTACAAGATCAACCGTCTTTTGCTCGCGCAGGATTGACGGAGTAGGTCTTACCGCGCAACGGAACAAAAGCGGCATTCCGTTGGTTATTCCGCCGTTTATTCCACCGTTATTGTTTGTTTTTGTAGCAACCCTGTCTCCTTCATAGACAAAGGCATCGTTGGCAACAGAGCCATAGGCATTTGCAAAGCCAAAGCCGAGACCGAATTCGACACCCTTTATCCCGGGAATTGAGAACAGTCCGTGTGACAGTACAGATTCAACCGAGTCAAACCAAGGCTCACCAATGCCGACAGGAAGGCCTATAACAGCGCTTTCAAGAACACCGCCAACGCTATCCATTTTCTCGCGCGCAAGAGCGATTTTTTCCTCCATAAGAGTTGCTGCCTTATTAGAAAGAGTGGGGAACTGCGCCTCGTAGAGATGCTCTATATCATCTTTATAGTTGCCAAAGCACGCATCGTCGATATCCATAAGGCTCTTGATATGCGTACCGATGTAAATTCCCTTTTCCTTAAGCGCCGACTCCAGTATTGCTCCTGCGGCAACAAGGGGTGCGGTAATCCTTCCGGAGAAGTGACCACCTCCTCTGTAATCCTGAAATCCGCCGTATTTAACCCCCGCGACATAGTCTGCGTGCGAGGGACGGGGCTTAGCGATAAGCTCGCTGTAGTCGCAGCTCCTGGTATTCTCGTTTTTTATCAGAACAGAAATTGGCGTTCCGGTTGTAAAACCATTGAATACGCCGCTTGCGATGATATATTCGTCAGGCTCAACTCGGGAGGTGGAGATTTTTCCCTGCGGTCTGCGCTGAGCCAATCTCCTTTTAATATTTTCCTCGTCAATTCTGATACCCGATGCCACCCCGTCAAGCACACAGCCGATATAGTTCCCGTGGCTTTCTCCGAAAAGTGTTACCGAAATACTGCTTCCAAATGTATTTTTCATTTTTTCTCATAAGGGCTAAATTTAGCACGCCCCCCAAGCATTTAATGTAAAATGTAAATAATTCTTTTCAATTATAGGCTTCTCTCGATGCCTCTTTAATTTCTTCAATGGTAAGTGGACGAATAACAAAATCTCCAACTCTTTCAACGGCTATCGTATCATATAGCTTGCCTGCCCTCTTTTTATCATGGGCGACAAATGCCAGCGCCTTATCCAAGTCTCCCTTGTATTCAATCGGCAGACCAACCTTTTCGAGGACGCGTATCAGCCTTTCTCTTACCTCGCCTTGGCAGAAGGGCAGCATTCCGAGAGCCACGCACTCGCCGTGGTACAGTTTTCCGGCCTGCTCTGCTTCAATTCCGTGTCCAACCGTATGACCGAAGTTAAGTATTTTGCGCAACCCTTTTTCCTTCTCGTCCTGCTCAACGACTCGCTTTTTTATATCAAGGGCGTTGGCAATATATGCTTCAATTCCCGATTTAATAGATACATAATCAACCGTTTCAAATCTGCAAAACAGTCTTTCGTCGCTCGTTAAGGACATTTTTATGGCCTCGCACAGACCCGCGCTGTACTGTCTTTCGTCCAGCGTTGCAAGTGTATTCGTATCAATAAGTACCGCGCTCGGCTGGTAAAACGCGCCAACCACATTCTTTACTCCGCCAAGATTAACGGCGGTCTTGCCGCCAATCGATGAGTCCACCATCGAAAGCAGTGTTGTAGGTATATTGTAGAAGTCTATTCCGCGCATATAGCAGGAGGCGGCAAAGCCGCACAGGTCGCCGATAACCCCTCCGCCAACAGCCACAAGGCAGTCCCTGCGTGTCAGCTCCATATCAACCATTTTCTCTAAAACCTTTTCAAGCGTGGCAAGGCTTTTCGTTCCCTCGCCCTGGGGCAGTGTCAGCACCGTTGCATCGCGGCACTGGGCCTTGACAGCCTCGGAATACTTGACGGGAACACCCTCGTCGGTTAATATCAGTACACGCCTGTCAAGCCTTAGCAGCTCTCCCGCTCTTGCAAGAAGTCCGCTGCCAAGATAAATATTGTAGCCTCTTTCGCCTAAATCGACCCGTAGCTCTCTCATACTGCCTCCCCCTTGACATATGTTCCTACCGCCTTGAGCCTGTCGCAATTCTGAGTCAGCTCGCGCATCATTGCCTGACCCTCCTCGCTTCGGATGTTCCCCTCAGCCTCGACATAGAAGTAATATTGCCATAAAAGCTCCTTCATAGGTCGCGATCTGAGAGTTCGCATATTAAAGCCGTGTCTACCTATTATTTCAATAGCGCGCGCCAAAGCTCCCGCCTCATTCCTTACGGTGAAGAGAATAACGGTATGTACACCCATCTCCTTTGTGGAGTGGTCGTTCATAACAGAGGAGAAAACCGCAAAGCGCGTGGTGTTGTTTCTTGCGGAGTTGATGTTTTTTTCCATCACCTCAAGCTCAAAGATATCACCTGCCTCGCCGCTTGCGATAGCCGCTATACTCGGGTCATTCTTTTCCTTTACATATTTAGCGGCCAGCGCTGTGTTGGCGAACTCAATTACCTCGTAGCCCCGCTCGTTGATAAAATCTCTGCATTGACCAAGAGCCTGTGGATGGCTCACGACCGTCTTTATCCCGGAGGCGTCAGCACCGGGTATAACCAACAAATCGTGTGAGATTGCCATATCGAACATTGAATTCACATACAGAGGACCGGAGAACATCAGGTCTGTTACCTGACCCACATCTCCCTGGAAGCTGTTTTCAACCGGCAGAACGGCAACATCGCATTCGCCGTTTACAACCGACAGGTAAGCCTCCTCAAAGCTTCTGTAAGAAACGGTCCTTGCAGTAGGGAAGTGGCTTCTTGCGGCCAAATGTGCATATGCGCCCTCCGTTCCGCAGTACGCAACGCGCATTCCCTCAAGCAGTCTTGCCTGATATCTGCGGGATATATCCATATTTGATTTCAAAAAAGCGGTATAATATTCGCGCAGAAGCTCGTCCTCTACAAGAGAAGAATTCCTTCTTATGTTATCCGCCTCTCTCTGCGCGTCAAAGATAGGCAGGCCGTTCTCCTTTTTGTATTCAGCCACCATTTCCGCAGCCTCCATACGGCGCAAAAACAGTGTTGCCATCTCTCTGTCGACCTCGTTTATGATTTTCCTTGCCTCATCAAGCTTGCTCATCTTCAATCTCCTTAATAAGTCCATATTCTTCTGCTAATTTACGGAAGGCGGGCATCGCCGCCTCGATTTGCTCCGGCCTTACGCAATAGGATATTCTTGCGTATCCGGGATATCCGAAGCTTTCCGACGGAACAAGCAAGAGCTCGTATTTCTTAGCCCTCTCGCAAAGCTCCACGGCGTCCCCCGAGGGCGCTCTTAAGAATAGATAAAATGCTCCCTTGGGCTTGCAGGCGACAAAGCCCATTTTTGTCAGCCCATCGTAGAGGGCAAGCCTGTTCTGATTATACACCGAAATGTCAGCTGTAAGCCCAAGACAGGCGGGAATGATTTTTTGCATAAGGCTTGGCGCGCATACATAGCCAAGCGATCTGCCTGCTCCGGCAACTGCGGCGTATACACTGTCAGCCTCCCTCGCGCAGTGTGGGACAAAGACATAACCGATTCTCTCACCGGGAAGCGAGAGAGATTTGCTGAAGGAATAGCATACAATTGTATCACTGTAATAGCTCGGAATAAAGGGAACGCGGGCATCGTCATAGACCAGCTCGCGGTAAGGCTCGTCGGAAATAATGTATACCGTTCTGCCGTTTTCGCGACAAAAGGTGTTCAACAACTCCGCAATCGCCCTGATATCCTCCTCCGAATAAACTGCTCCCGTGGGGTTGTTTGGCGAGTTTATAATAATGGCGGCGGTCTTTTCGTTCAGGGTGGCTTTTATGGCCTCGGGATCGGGGCTGAAGTCCTCGCCCTTGCACTTAACCTCGCGAAGGGTTGCGCCTACACCCTCGACAAACACGCGATACTCCGGGAAGTAGGGCGCAAGTACAATGACCTCCTCGCCCGGACTGACAACCGCCGATAGCGTCGCGACAAGAGCAGCGGCGCATCCGCAGGTCAAGTACAGCTCCTCGGCTCTTGCGGGGAAGCCCTGTGTCCTTGTAATAAATCTCGCAATAGCATCTCTGACAACGGGGTCGCCGGGGGCTGAGGTATACCCGTGCGAGGCTATCGGGTCGGTTGAGGCAAGCCGCTTGATTTCCTCGTTTACAATTTCAGGGCAGGGCACGCTGGGATTGCCAAGTGAGAAATCGAAAACCCTGTCAGCGCCAAGCTCGGCCTTCCTCCTGACTCCGTATTCAAATAGCTCGCGAATTGCACTCCTCTCGGTGCCCAGACGGATATATCTATTGCTCAGCATACTGCCTCCTATAATGTTAACAGTGTTAACAACATCTTATAAGTTACATATATTATACACAAAAAGCCCTATTTGTCAATAGTATTTTTGCAAAGCTCTTGCATTTTATTTGTACATATGCTAAAATAATGTTAATAGTGTTAACATTTCCATAGGAGGAATAATATGAAAAGAAGTGAAGCAGAGCATAACTCAAGGGAAAGATTGATTCTTGCCGGCATTAACGAGCTTGGCGAGCATGGAATATCGGATTTTTCTTTGCGCAGGGTGGCGGCTGCTGCCCAGCTTTCCTGCGCCGCGCCGTACCGTCACTTCCGCGATAAGGATGAGCTGATACTCGCAATAATCAGCTATATTCGCAAGGATTGGCTTCTTCTTTGCGATAGCATTTCAAAAATCTATCGGGAAAATCCAACCGAGCGGCTGCTTGGGCTCTGTGCGGCTGCGGTCAGATTTTGGATAGGTAATGGCAGCTTCTATTCGGTCCTTCTGGCGACCTCCAACGGCTCCGCCCACCAGGGAGAGCTTTCTCTTTTCGATACTCCCATCATAGAAGCGGTGGCTGAAGTTGGGGCAGAGAAGGGAAGAGAGCTGCCGACGACTGCCATTTTGGCTATGCTATACGGCACGGTAAGCCTGATTTGCTCCGGCAGGCTGTCTGCAAATAAGGGGCAGGAGGATTTGCGCAATTACCTCACATTGCTGGTTTTGGGTAAAATTTTATTATAAAAAAGTCAATTATTAAGGTATAATTAATTTACTTTTCCTTCTGCTTATGATAAAATATGTTTATATTAAAAAGAAAGGAAATAAAAAATGTTCAATACTCTTCTTGAAACGACCGGTGGCACAGCTCCCGAAAGCTCGGCAAGCGTTGATTGGGGCGCAATTCTGGGCAATGTATGGAACACCATTGTGTCTTGGTGCCTTAACACCGGTATCAAAATTCTCATCGCAATAATTATTCTCATCGTATCCTTCAAGATTATCAACTCTATCGCAAGAAAGATAGAGAAGAAGGGCGATGCAGACAAGTTCGACAAGACTGTAATGCGCACTCTTGCCTACATCTTCCGCCTGGGGCTTAAGATTGCTATCGGCATCTGCCTTGTTGCCTACCTCGGCATCGACACCAGCGGACTTACCGCTCTTGTTGCCTCCTTCGGCGTATGTATCGGTCTTGCTGTTAACGGCGCGCTCTCCAATGTTGCGGGCGGTGTGCTTATCCTTGTAACCCGTCCCTTCAAGATTGATGATTTCATCGAGGCTCAGGGCGTTAGCGGTGTTGTTGAGGATATACATATGGTTTGCACCAAGCTTCGCACTCCTGACAACAAGGTCGTATATCTTCCTAACGGCGCACTCTCCAGCGGTAACATCATCAACTATTCCGAAAAGGATCTTCGCCGTGTAGACTTCACCTTCTCCATCGGCTACTCCTCGGATTACAAGAAGGCTCAGCAGATTATCATGGACATAATCACCTCCCACGAGCTTACTCTTGACGAGCCTGCTCCTATGGTAAGAATGTCCTCTCACTCTGCAAGCAGCATTGATATAGTTGCAAGAGTCTGGGTAAATAACGCTGACTACTGGACTGTAAACTTTGATGTTCTTGAGGCTGTTAAGGCTGCCTTCGATGAAAACGGCATCGAGATTCCGTTCAACCAGCTCGATGTTCATGTAAAGAACGATTAATTTCAGGACCGAATAATTCCAATTCTGGGCATCTCCGCCACGGCGGAGGTGCCCGTTTTATTTATTTACAGTATAAAAGCTTCTTTTTCGTTATTTTTCGTTGACATTCTTACTTTTATTTGTTATAATATATTTTATAAAATTATTTTTATATATTTAGAAAGGAATTGTAATGAGTGACGGATTAAAACGGTTCAGCAATCGTTTGACGGTCTTCGCCCTTATCAAGGCGGGAGTATATTCCTTCTCCCTCGGGGCAATCGTGTTTGCTGTACTGCTCATTTTACATAAAAGGGAAGTAATTGCGCAGTCTCCCCTGATATCGGCTCTTATAGCTCTCGGCGCTTCAGCGGTCGCCTTTGTAATTCTGTTCCTGCTCCGGCGCCCCGACAACAGGAAAACCGCCAGGATCGTAGACGAGGAATTTCAGCTTGGCGAAAGAGCGCAGACAATGCTCGCCTATGAGGGCAGGGAGGGGCCGATGCTTGAAATGCAGAGGCTGGACACCGAGCAAAGAATTGCGGATATCCCCAGCGCCGCCCTTCGCTTTAAGCGGCTTTGGGTTTCCATCGTATCTCTTTCGCTTGCTCTTGCTCTGATAATTGTGGGAATAGCTGTTCCCGCGTTAGCCGAGGATGCTCCCGATATACCTATAATCGATGGCTATGAAAAGAACTGGCGCATAGCCGAGCTGAAGCAGCTGATTGCCCGTGTCGAGGCGGATAAGTTCGCCGAGGAGGGGCTTCGCGCAGGAATATTTTCGGATATAAACGAGCTTATTGCCGCCATTGAGGCTACCGACGAGGAGCCTGCAATAAAGGCTGCCGCAATCCAAACGGTCGGCTCGCTCTCCGCTCTTCTTTCCTCCTTCAACTCCTCGGATGCTCTGTCGGCAGCTCTGCTTGGCTCCTCGGACGCGACTATTGTGGCTATGGGAAATGCAATTGCCAAGCTCTCCGATAGCGGCTTCTCTGATGCTCTGGAGGATCTGGTCGACGCCATCGACTCGGCAACCGATGCCACAAACGCGCTTTCAATCTATTCGGGTAAGCTTTCCTCTTCCATATCCACGGCGGAGGGCGTGGATAACACGGACGGCCTCTATTGTGCGATAATGGCGCTCTCAAACGGAATTGCAACCATACTTGATTCGGGCTCTGCGGACACATCGGGCGAGCTTTCGGAGCTTTGCGATGAGGTTTGCACCCTTACCTCGGTGGCATTTCTCCAGCAGTCGGATAATCTGCGTATTTCAAATATCGCTATAAGCGAGATAATGAGAATCTTCTCTATAACCAAGGATGAGTT
>JAFTRB010000088.1 GCA_017462445.1 Clostridia bacterium | reverse complement strand
CGGTCGGGAAGACCTCTACTTGTCCCTTTGAATCATGGAATAATAAAAAAGAACGGCGCGAGCCGTTCTTTTTTTGCGGTGAAGATGAGCCTTATCTGCTCTGCCGCACCCCGTCGGTCAATCACAGACCTTATCAATGAGGTCACGCATAAGCGCATCGCGGCGTATGAAATAGACATAGCGGCTCTCGGTATCAATCGGAGCGCTTTCATAATGATTGGTGTAGTCGGGGAGGTAGGTCGGCATAACTCTTGAAAGCATAAAGCGGTCATCCTCGTTCAGCAGCCAGGCAACAGCGGTCACATCCCAGATAACGCGGGTCCAGGGCAAGCCGCGATGCTCCTTCATCTCCTCCAGCGAATGGCGGGCAAGGTAGTCGGCAAGGGGGCCGTGTCCTGAAAAGAACCTCTCAAGCTCGCTCTCGGAGATGGCAAAGCCGCTTACAACACCGGCGCAGGGGAGCTGGATAAAGGGCGCGCCCGAGGACATAACCACGCGGGCAGCTGCTATATCCTGCTTCATATTATATTCGTCGGTAATCTCCATCTCGTGGGAGTGACCGCCGAGCCATATGATAACGCAGTTTTCTTTTATTTTGGGGTTTAAGAGAATGGCGGATGCCACATTAGTAATAGCGCCGATTGCCACAACATAGAGGGGCTTCTCGGGCGAATAATTGTTGGCAAGGGAGGCGAGATGCTCTGCCGCCTCGCTGATTACGGGCGCGCTCTCGCTTTCCAGATATCTTGTAGAGCCGCGATACACGGGAAGCTCTACGCCCGAGAGCGAAAGGAGGTTCAGAATTTCCTTGTAGCTTGCTTCCATTCCCTCCTCGGGGGATATGTGCGGAAAGGAGAAAGGAGCCGCATAGATGGCAACCGTGTTGAGTTTTTCGCTGTTTCTTAATAGATATGCTATGGCAAACTGGTCATCAATTTCGTTGTAGGCGTCGGTGTCGATTACCACATCAATTTTGCCTTGAGGAACCGATAGGTTTTCTAGATATTGATTGGCGTTCATTGTAGATTATCCCTTTCTATGTATAAAAATGTAAATAATTATTTGCCAAAAACTCGATTACGCATATCGGAGGGAGATATACCATAATAGGCTCTGAACTCTCTGTTAAAGTGGGACTGGGTGGCATATCCACTTTGCTCGGCGACCTGTAGCATTGATATGTCGGTGGATAGAAGAAGCCGCCTGGCATAGCTCAGCTTTTTAGATCTTAAATAGTTCTTAAAGGACAGACCGGTGTATTTTCTAAATTCAGTGCAAAAATATTTTTCGTTGAAGGACAGAAGCTCGGCTACCTCTCGCATTGTGGGGTTGTCCTTGAAGTGGGCATTTATGTAGATTACCGCTCTTTGCATTCCTTGTTTTTTCCCGTGGGAGGCGCTGGGACGCTTTAGCTCTCCCTCGGTATAGGAGTAGAGAAGAAGCAGAATTGTCTCCAGAAGATTACGCATCATTCTTTGATTTTCTGAGCCACCCCTTTGAATTCTTTGCATGGTGGCGGCGATCGTCATTATTAAATCCAAATCCGACTCGCCAAGCTCGAAGCGTCCCTTGCCGAGGTCGGTCAAGGTCTGCAAAATATCGGTAGATACTGCTCCTTCGGTAAATTGAATATTTAGTATATCACAGGAGGTGTTGCTGGGGTACTCATGCATATCGTCAGGCGTAAGGAAAAAGACCGTACCTAAATTGGCAATTTGCTTATCGCCGTTGACGGTGGTGGGTATGCTACCTAAAATGACGATATCCAATTCGTAAAAATCGTGACCGTGCAGAGAGCAGGCGTGGTAGTTTTTTGTGCGCCTAACGTGAATGTCGAGGCCATCTCTAAATTCTTTTGCTGCTAATCTTGTTCTGTATTTCATAGTTAGTGGTTAGTGTGCAGTGGACAGAAGCTTCACTGCGTAAGCAACTTCACTTTGCCCTTAGGCAAAACTTCACTACACATAAGTGTTCAGTGTTCGGTGGCCTTCACGTGTCATCCTGAGCGAGCAATTTGCGAGTCGAAGTTTTGCGTAGCGAAGGCGAAGCAAAACCGAGCCACCTCAGGTGGCGAAGGGAACTGGTAGGGATTAGATACTCCTTTCGTTTGTAACATTCTGCCTCAGTTCTAGGAGATCCTTCGACTACGGCTACGCCTTCGCTAAAGTTTGCTTGCGAGCCTTGATGACAACATAGGGAAATTAAGCACTATGTGTCTATTCTCATTATAGCATATCTTTTCGCTTTTTTCAATATATTCTTATAAAACTGACATTTTGCATAAAAGTGATGAATTTATATATAGAAAGTATCTAAATAAAATGATATTATTAAGATGTATTGATAACGCCGGTGCTGTATTAGCGTCTGCTTTTTAATAACATTGTACAAAAAGAAAGAAAGGGAAAAATATGAAAAGGAAAGGAATTGCGTTAATGCTATCACTAGCTCTTATGCTTGGCTCGGTGGCATCAGCTCTACCTGTGATGACCTCTGCCGAGGCTAGCGCTACGGGGAGCATAATCGGGGAGAGCGACATACCACTTCGCCTGTTTTATGACGAGGAGGCATCTCACGGCGTAGATAGCTTTGAGAATACCTCAAGCTATTCATCGGATAGGGTTAATGTTGACACCTATATGGCGATGGCGGCTGACGATGACTGGGAGAGATGGTCGCTTCCTATCGGCAACGGCTATTTTGGCGCTAATCTCTTCGGTAGAACCGAAACCGAGCGTATCCAGATTACCGAAAAGACAATGTCAAACCCTTATTCGGATTGGGCGACGGCTCTCGGTGGCCTTAACAGCTTCTCCGAGACCTACATAGACTTCGGTCATACAAATTCGGCTGTAACCGACTATATTCGTGAGCTTGACATTAAGACTGCCGTATCTAAGGTTGGATATACCTACGGTGGAGTTAAGTATTCAAGAGAGTATTTCACCTCCTACCCCGACAGAGCGCTGGTGATAAAGCTCACAGCAGACACCGAGAAGGCTCTTGCATTTACCCTTCGTCCCACCGTACCCTATGAGCAGGAGTACGCAAGAAATGCGGGTGACGGAGCCTCCAAGACGGGTACGGTTGTATCCTCGGTTGATGAAAACGGAGTGGGCTGTATCACCCTTTCGGGCACTATGGGATACTACGGCATTGATTTTGTCGGTCTTTACAGAGTTTATACCGACGGTACTGTTACCGCCTCCGAGACACAGCACACCTACACGGATACCGCAGGTCACACCCACACCGATACAGACGGCACTATCCTGGTTGAGGGCGCAAAGAGCGCGTATATCGTGGTTACTCTCGGAACAGACTACGAGCTTTGCTCCGAGATGTTCACAGCAGGGGATAAGAGCAAGCCTACTCACGCAACCAATATGGATTATGCGATAAACAAGGTTACGGGTTTCCTTACTTCTATTGAGGCGCTTATCTCTGATATGAGCTACGAGGAGGCTTATCAGCTTCTTAAAGAAAGACATATTTGTGACTATTCCTCGCTTTTTGGTAGAGTATCCCTTGACCTGGGCTACGATGTTGCAGATACAGAGCTTACCACCGACGAGCTTTTAGCAAAATATAAGACCGAGGGTAGCGCTTATCTTGAGAGCCTGTATTTCCAGTACGGCAGATACCTTCTTATCTCATCCTCTCGCTCCGGCACTCTTCCCACAAACCTTCAGGGCGTTTGGAACAGATATAACTTTGCTCCTTGGGCAGCAGGCTTCTGGCATAATATAAACAATCAGATGATTTATTGGCCTGCATTCTCTACCAACCTAGCCGAGACCTTTGTTGCTTACACCGAGTTCAACAACGCATATATGGCACAGGCAGAGAAGCTGGCAAGCAACTATGTTAACACATATTATCCCGACAGATTTGGCGCTGACGGCGGCAATGGATGGGTTATCGGTGTAGGAACAACTCCTTATTACATTTCCGGTCAGCGTTCTCCGGGACACATGGCGTTTAATAACCTTCTTTATGTTGATTATTATCGCTACACCAAGGACCAGAGTATACTTCCTCTTGTTTACGAGGTTCTTGCCAATGCCGCAAGATATATTACCAAGGTCGTAATTGAGGACGGTGAGGGACATTGCCTTCTTGAGTATGTTGACTCTCCGGAGCAGCATGTAAACGGCGTTTGGTATTATACCAACGGAACCACCTATGCACAGTCCTTGGCTTATATGAATAACTACGAGCTTCTTCGGTGCGCCAAGGATATGGGCATTGACCTTTCGGACGAGAGTGTTCTTTCTACCGAGGATTATTCAATCCTTAAGACGGTAATGGAGCAGATAGATAAATACGACCCCATTATTATCGGTCTTTCGGGTCAGATAAAGGAATTCCGCGAGGAGGAATACTACGGCGACCTGGGTGAGAAGGAGTATGTTCATATATCTCACCTTCTTGGACTTCACCCCGGCACTCTTATAAACGAGGCGGACAGCCCCCATTGGCTTGACGCTGCCATTAACACCCTTAATTACAGAGGTACGGGTAATACGGTAGGCTGGGGCTGGGATCTTCGTATGAACATGTGGGCGCGAGTTCAGGACGGAAACATGGCATATGAGATGCTAAACGGCCAGCTTAACAGAAGCGTTGCTACCAACCTTTGGAGCGTCAGCTACTATTTCCAGGTTGACGGTAACATAGGCGCTACCGCAGGTATGGCGGAGATGCTGCTGCAGAGCCAATCCGGATATATCCAGCCTCTTGCCGCTATGCCTGATGGCTGGGCAGACGGCTCATTTACCGGACTTACTGCTCGTGGTGACTTTGAAGTGAGCGCAAAATGGGCAAGTAGCCGTCTTACCGACCTTAATATCACCTCCGGGAAGGGTGAGATTTGCAGGCTCTACTATAACGGAATAAATGGCGTAACCATTACCACCAAGGATGGCGCACCGGTAGAATATGTTGCCGAGTCGCGTAATCTTATATCCTTCCCCACCAAGGCGGGCGAGACCTATCTTGTAGCAGGCTTTGGCGATGCAGTGAAAATATCTGCTCCTGAGACAATACAGGTGTCCCACCCCACCCTCGGCAACTACAACATTGCTTGGACCGAGGTAGAGGGCGCAACCAGGTACAATGTGTATGCGGCAGTAGAGAGCGAGCCTAAGTATAGCAAGGTTGGCTCCACCACCGGCAACACAATGACCTACATTCCTGCCGAGGGCAAGGAAAATGCAAGAATGACCTTTGCCGTTACAGCGGTAAGCACAGACGGCACAGAGTCGGTGAGAGCCTTTACCTACATCAATCCGGATGACCTATCGGTTAATGTCGCAGATGTGGCGGGTAATATCCTGCCTGATGGCTCATTGCAGGTGACCGTTAAGGCTACAGGTAGCGCAAGAAATTATAAGCTTTGGGAGAAAAAGGAGGGCGCGAGCGAGTATTCGTTGGTGCTTGATAGCCCCTATCCCATTATCACATATACAAATTATGACAAGAGCGCGGCTTATGGTATAACGCTTATCTCCAGATATTCGGACTATACCGAGGAGAGTGAGCTGTATCCTGTTACAAAGCTTGGAGGCGCGGTGCAGACACCCACCTACAACCCCTCCAATATCCTTGAGGGCAAGGAGTTTGTTCCTACCCAGGCGGCACTCGATTGCGTACACCTCTACAAGAGCCAGGGCAACCCGACAAGCTATGGCTACCCCAGGCTGACGGACGGCAACTATGTTTACAACAAGGGCAGATTTGCCACCGCAGGAGATACCGACCGTATAGTTGATGCAACCGTAGATCTTGGCGGTGCGTATATACTCTCCGAGCTCGGCTTCTATCCCTACCAGGACAAGGTTGCCGACTTTGCAGGTGCAAATCTTAAAATAGAGCTCTTGCTTGACGGCGTGGTTGTTAAGAGCTTTGAGTATACCGACAAGGCGACTATTGCCGCGGCCTTTGGCTCGCTGAAGAACAATTATGTGGGACAGACCTACTACGGCGTGAATATGGAAAACACCCTGGCGGATGCCATTCGCATCTATCAGTATGGTGACAATGTTTCCTATGACGAGATAACCTGTGCAGGTATCTATGCTCCTGCGGCGGCAGACAGAGTTACCGAGAACAACATTCTTCTTGGCAAGTCCTTTGTTCCTGCGGTCAATGATGATTGGGTATCTGCCGATTTCCAGAGCTGGGCGCAGCTTACCGATAACTCCAACCACTATAGAACAGGCCGTCTCTCCTTCAAGGGTGACAAGACTCTTGATATGACGGTCGACCTTGAGGGTGTCTATACCCTTGACGATATCAGGCTCTACTACTATTCCAATATGCTTGACCACGCCGGCAAGGATATCGAGATATTTGCCTACTATGGCGGCGAGTGGACCTCGGTTGCTAAGTGCAATAGCAATGAGGAGATTGGCGAGCACGTGATAACCCCCACCTCCTCCAACCCCTCCTGGTCGGGCTACAACTGGATTGAGTTTAACCTCGGTGGAGTGAAGGCGTCCAAGCTTCGTATCTACCAGAGCAGTGGCACTGCGACGGGCATTGGCATCAGCTACTATGAGATACAGGCAACCGGTACATTTATCAAGCATACCGAGGAAACTAAAGTAAATAACATACTCCTTGGCAAGGATTTTGTTCCACAGGTAAATGCCGATGCTCTTTACAATGCATCCTTGCAGGGCTGGGCGCAGCTTACCGACGGTAGCTTTAGCTATAGGGACGGAAGACTTACATTCAAGCCCGGAAACGAGCTGGATATTATCGCAGACCTCGGTGGAACCTACAGGCTTGATGACTTAAAGCTTCACCACTATTCTGCCGACTACAGGCAGACTGGCAAGGATTTGCTCATACAGGTTTATTACAAGGGACAGTGGACAACGGTAATAAGGTGCGACACCACCGACGAGATAATTTCCTATGTCAAGAGTGGAAGCTCTAATGGCGCAGGAAAGGCATATATGGTCTTCGATATGGGAGGCGTGCTTGCCGAGAAGATAAGGGTTTATCAGAGCGATTGTGGTGGATATCTTGCCGATGACGGTAATACATACGGCATCAGCTACTACGAGATTGAGAGCTCGGGCACACTCATAAGCGAATACTATGAGTGGGAGGACACCGAGACCAATATGGCAGGGAACGCTACCATTACCCTGGAGGGTGCAACCGTAGGCTCAAGCCCACTTGCAAATGTGACCGACGGCGATATAACAACCATATTTGCGCCCACCGATACCGATGGCTCATATTCCATGATTTTGACACTGCCCTACGAGAGAAATCTCTACACGCTCAATATTTACGGCAGTGGTGCCAAGACCGATTTGGTTGGTGGCGTGAGAAAAACCAGGAGTGCTGACACCACTATTGAGGTGTATATAAACGGTGCATGGCATGTAATTGCCTCGGGTGTGGAGCTTGCCGCCGAGGGAAGAACTGCTATAGATCTTCAAGGCGTTTCCACAAACAAAATACGCATAACCTTTAAGAATACCTATACATTTGACAATGGCACTAAGCCCTCTATGGCAGTGGCAGATATCTATCTTACCGGTGGCGCATGCACGGATAGAACTGAGCTGCTTAATGCTTATATCGCTCTTGAGGCTGTTGAAAGCGATGACTTCGGCTTTGCCGATATAAAGGAAAACAGGCTTTCCGAGCTGCTTTCGCTCCTGATGGATACCGATGCGGATCAGACCCGGGTGGACGGATATACGGCTACCGTCCTTGCGGCAAGGGATAGGCTGGCTGCAGGTGCTCCCGTGACAAATGAATACGGTGACTTTGACAGCTACAACCTATGCCTCGGAGGAGATATTGGCTTTAACTTCTACGGCGCTCTTAGCGAGGATGTTGAGACCCTGTTCCCTAATGGCTATGTATATCTTGAGTATGCAGACGGCACTATAGAGAGAATGCCTCTTTCAGAGCTTGAGAGGGATGAAAAGGGTAGATATGTGATTAAGCTGAATATGGCTGCAGCAGAGATGACCGAGAGTGTCAAGATACGCCTCATCCTTGACGGAGAGAGGTGTGGTGAATATATCGAGCAGTCTGTGGCAGATTATGCTGCAAGCATTCTTGCCGACCCCGGCTACGAGGAGACCAATCCCGGAATAAATACTTTGCTTACGGCAATGCTCAACTACGGTGGATATTCGCAGACCTATTTTGGCTACAACACATCGGATATGGCGAACGCAGGTATAAATACCGAGCTTGGCGATGTTACCGTTACCGACAAGGTGAGTGTTAGTGGCTCGGCAACAGGTCTTATTCCTGCAACCTGGACGATTACTCTTGAGAGTGAGGTCGAGGCGAAGTTATTCTTCACCCTTACAGAGGGTGCAAGGATAGAGGACTACGTCGCTATGGTGGTGTTGCCCACAGGCGAGCTTGTATCGCTTGATGTTGAGGCAGTAGGAAATAGATACCGTGTGGTTGTAGATAACATTACTTCTCTATATCTTGACAACTATTATACGGTCATTCTGACCAACACCCTCGACAATACAGCAGTTCAGCTTTCTATCTCGGCTATGTGCTACGTCGCTGAGGCTATCCATGCAGATAACGCTGCTCTGGTTAATGTAGCAAAGGCGCTTAAGCTTTACAGCGATGCGGCAAATAACTATTTCGGCAAGGAGGCAGAGTGATGAAGCAGGAATATTCTACTCCCACGGTTGAGCAGGTGGCTCTGCTTGATAATGATGTAGTAAACAGCTCTTGGAATTTGCCCGAGATAGGCTGGTAGGGCTTAAAATAATTTAGCATAATAAAAGCAGGGGGCTATCCTTGCCTGTGGTGCGCAGGGATAGCCCTTTTTAAGTTCCTGTAGGGATATTCTTGTTCCGTCATAGACTTTATTCCAACGCATAAGCGATGCTTTGGATATATGCTACCAAAGTATATGTCATATAAACAGCGATATAAATTGATTGCTTCTATTCTTCTTGAAATTTGGTGTGTACAAAATTCCTTTGTTGTGTCTTATTGCTTCATAGAATTGATTGGGCATTTTCTGTCAGTTTTGTTAGGGGTAAGGCTGTTCTAACAGATTTAATCACTTTTTCTATATGTTTTTTGTTTTTTAGTCTCACAACAATTGTAACACTACAAAAGGCTTGAGATTTTTAAAAAACGGCTTGACAAGTGTAAATTTTTGTTATATAATATTCGAAAAAGACTGTGACGAAGAGAGTAGCGGTGCGAAATGGGCGCAGAGAGTCGGCGGTTGGTGCGAGCCGATACAGAGTAGCATTTGCGAAGTTCACTTCCGAGTTGCGAGCTTGAAAGGCTTTTTCCTTGCCTGTCCGCGCCTCCCTTTGGCGGTGGATCAGGGGCTTGGATCAATGGCGCTGTTCCCAGGCGGAGGGCGCTTGGGGGCTGATTAGGGCGAGCCGTATCTCTGCGTAAAGGGGAGCATATTGGTTGATATGTGAAAAGGTGGTATTTTCCGTTTCCGTATTGGGGGCGGATTTTTTTGTTATTTACACAGCTTTGTGAAAATATAAATAGCCTTAAAAAGGAGAAAAAGAAAATGAAAAGAATCGTTTCCCTCATCCTCGCGCTTGCGCTTTGTCTTGGTGCCTGCCTTGCCCTTGTGGCTTGCGGCCAGAACGGAGCGACTGTAAAAATCAATCCCGACAAGGAAAAGTACACTATTGGTATTATCCAGCTTGCTCCCCACGAGGCGCTCGATGCGGCAACTCAGGGCTTTAAGGACGCTCTTGAGAAAAAGCTCACCGAGGCAGGACGCCAGGTTGAATTCAAGTTTAACAATGCGCAGGGCGATGTTCCCACCTGTAACACCATCGTCAACAGCTATGTATCCGAGGATGTTGACCTGATTATGGCGAATGCAACAGCCGCTCTCTTCTCTGCAGCTAATGCAACCGTCACCATTCCCGTTCTTGGCACATCCATCACCGAGTATGGCGTTGCGCTTGAAATTGAAGGCTTTGACGGCACAGTAGGCGGTAATGTTTCCGGCACCTCCGACCTTGCTCCTCTCACAACACAGGCGCAGATGATGATCGATACCCTCGGTCTTAAGGAGGGCGACAAGGTTGGTCTGCTTTACTGCTCCTCCGAGCCCAACTCCCAGTATCAGGTAGATGTTGTCGGCGAATATCTCGAAGAGCGCGGTATTACGGCAACACACTACAAGTTTACCGATTCCAACGATCTTCAGACCATTGCTCAGAATGCGGCAAGCAACGAGGACGCCATCTATGTTCCCACCGACAATGTTGCCGCGTCCAACACCGGTATTATTCACAATGTATGCGCGCCCGCAAATATTCCTGTATTCGCAGGCGAGGAGAGTACCTGTAAGGGCTGCGGATATGCTACGCTTGCCATCAGCTACTACAATATCGGTTACAAAACCGGTGAGATGGCTGCCGATATCCTTCTTGGAAGAATAGACATTTCCGAAACTCCCATCGCATATGACGAAAGTCCTGTAAAGAAATATAACAAGGCAATCTGCGATGAGCTTGGTATCGATACCGCGGCGCTTGAGGCTGACGGTTATATCGCCATTGAAGCGGAATAAAATAAACGGAGCTTATCATGGTTTTTATAAATGCATTGCCCGGTGCTGTTGCGCAGGGCTTGATATGGGGTCTGTTCGCCATTGGGCTTTACATATCCTTTAAGATTCTGGATATCGCAGACCTGACAGTCGATGGCTCGGTTTGTACGGGAGGCTGCGTCCTTGCCGCCTTGCTCTCTCACGGAGTCAATGTGTATTTATGCCTTATCTGCGCCTTCATTGCGGGCGCGCTTGCGGGCGTAGTTACCGGTCTTTTCCATACGGCGATGGGAATTCCCCCTATTCTTTCGGGAATTCTTACACAGCTTATTCTTTGGTCGGTCAACCTTAAAATTCTCGGTAAGGCGAATGTTCCTATCAATTCGAGAAAATACGATGTTTTGCTATCCTCAATTGACAATCTGTCCTCCATTCTCGTGGCGCTTGCGTTTTGCGCCGTTATCATTGTTGGACTATGGCTGTTCTTCTACACCGAGCTTGGACTTACGATCAAATCCACCGGTGATAACGAGCATATGAGCCGCGCGCAGGGCGTCAATGTCAGCTTCAATAAGGTTCTCGGTCTTGCTATATCCAACGGCATCATCGCCCTCTCGGGCGCTCTGCTTGCGCAGTATCAGGGCTTTGCCGATGTCAATATGGGCCGCGGCGCTATCGTTATTGGACTTGCGGCAATCATCATCGGTCTTTCCGTGTCGCTGAAAATCAAGCCCAACTTTGTTTGCAGCCTGATTGGTGTTGTGGGCGGAGCTATTGCATACTACCTCGTTTACACCTTTGTCATCTTCCTCGGCATCGATACGGACCTTCTGAAAATGCTTTCTGCTATTGTTGTTGCCATCTTCCTTGCCGTTCCGTACATTAAGGCGACCTATTTCAGGAAAAAGCGCAAGGTGAAGGAAGAGCCTAGTGTCGCAGAGGATAAGGAGGGCGAAGAAAATGCTTAAAATTACCGACCTTCATAAGACCTTCAACCCGGGAACGATCAATGCAAAAAAGGCGCTGAACGGATTGACTCTCACGCTTGAGGAGGGGGATTTCGTTACCGTTATCGGCGGAAACGGCGCAGGAAAAAGCACAATGCTCAACGCCATTGCCGGCGTATTCATTCCCGACGAGGGAAGCATTGAAATCGATGGGGTGGATGTTACCGATCTGCCCGAATACAAGCGCGCGAAATACCTGGGGCGAGTATTCCAGGATCCGATGATGGGCACCGCTCCGGATATGGAAATTGCGGAGAATCTCGCCATTGCACGCCGCCGCGGCACAAGACGCCGCTTGATCTGGGGCCTGCCGAAGGCGGAGCGCGAGGGCTATCGCGAGCTGCTCTGCGAGCTTGGCCTTGGACTTGAGGACAGGCTGTCCAGCAAGGTTGGGCTTCTCTCGGGCGGTCAAAGACAGGCGATAACCCTGCTTATGGCGACCATCAACAAGCCCAAGCTTCTTCTGCTTGACGAGCATACGGCGGCGCTTGACCCCAAGACGGCTGCCACGGTGCTGGAAATTACCGACCGCATTGTTCGTGAAAACAACCTGACAACCATTATGATTACACATAATATGCGTGATGCTATCAAGCACGGAAACCGTTTGATCATGCTTCACGAGGGCCGTGTTATTGTAGATGTCAGGGGCGAGGATAAGGAAAAGCTCACGGTGG
Organism: Clostridia bacterium; assembly: GCA_017462445.1. The sequence continues at coordinate 23,148 of JAFTRB010000088.1, read as the reverse complement.
AGGATCTGCTTGCGATGTTTGCGCGCGCCTCCGGTGATGAATTCTCCAGCGACAGGGCAATGCTGTCATAAACATCTGCTAAAAGGGGCTTTTCATTGATGCAAGGCCTTAATCAAATGGGCGAGGTACCGTAAATGGGTGTCTCGTCCATTATTTTGTATTATGCGCCTGTTTGTCACAGAATGACGCTTTCTGCTCTGAATCAAGCCAGACCGCTTGCTGTTTTTTGTTTTAGAGAAAGGTGTTCAGCAATATGGCGACATTAGTTGAATAATCAAATGGCAGTAGCCTTTTCAAGATATTCGATAATAGAGAGGAAATTCATAATAAAACACCTGTAAAATGCATAAAAAAACATCTGTAAAATCCGTTGACAAAAAAATCCATTTATGCTATACTTAAACTAAGCCCGATGGGTGACACTATCAGCTTTATTTGACATACCTCGGGTGCCCGAGGTATGTTTTTGTTTTTTAATAAAGATTTAGTATGAAAGGAGAATTTATGAAAAAATTAATTGCATTATTCCTTTTTATTGCAATGCTGTTTTCGCTTGCTTCCTGCGGCGAGCCTGCGCCCGAGCCTCCCGCGACGGATGATACACCAAAGGACGAGGGCTTTGAGCAGGGGTATCTGTTTTGTCATGAGGCGGAGCTCTGCAATCCCTGGGAATTTACATATAGTGAAAGACAATATGATATTATTGCCTACAGAAGCAAGGTGAAAAGCTTTGATAGATCCACTTTGGAGGATATAGAGCTTGAGATTTCATATGGAACCTTTTCCGATGCTTTGAAGCCTTATGCAAAGGTGCAAAGCATTCCAAGATTTCGCATAGTTGCAATTCCCACATATGGCAATGGTGAACCGGTAACAATTGCGACTCACGAGGAACAACTTATAAGTGAAAAGTATTCCTACACAAAGGATGGCGAGGCGTTAAAGCCCTTCAAAAACGAGCTTCACGGCTGGGAAAACAAATTTAATAACCGCGAAACAATCTTTATACCCTCATCTCTTTTTTCGGGTGAGCAGTTTGGTTCGATTTCGTTATGGGTGATTGGCGAAAATGTGCTTGATAATAATCAACAGGTGTATAAATACGGTGAAGACATTTTCTATACTGTTAGTGGCAATACTGTTACCCTTTGTACAGACGATGAATTTTTTAGATACATTGATGAATTATGGGTGAGCGAAAAAAGAAACGAACCTTTAGTGTCGATTAGCTTCCCCGAATATGCAAACCTTTCTCCGAGTGGAGCTATGGTTTTAAGACCGATATCCGCTTCCTTTGATAAGAAGGCACGCGATAGTGTAGATCTAATTGTTCAATTATGGAATACCAATTTGTATTATTATCAAGACATTGATTGTCCGTCATTTGATATTAGCGTTTATCATAGGAATGATGATACATATACAAAGCTTCTGACTGTTGAAGAGCAGTTGTTTTCGGAGAAGCAAGGATGTGGCTTATATTTTCCGTATATAAACACCACGGAATCGCGTTGTCAAAGTGTAAAAAGAGTGTGCAAAAGCTATTATCTTGTATCAGTACCTACGGAGGTTTTTAATAGTGCAGATTACGGAACACTTCTAATTACCTTAACCGACATTCCGGAGGTTAAAAATGTTGGTTATGGGGCTTCGCTTAAATACCTTGTCAATGATAATATAATTACTATGTGTGTCTATGATACATATCAACATGATTCGTATTTCTATAGATCATACAAATGGACAATAGAGGAGAATTAATATGAAAAAGCTAATTGCATTATTCCTTTTTATTGCAATACTGCTTTCGCTTGCTTCCTGCGGCGAGCCTGCGCCCGAGCCTCCCGCGACGGATGATACACCGAAGGACGAGGGCTTTGAGCAGGGGTATAAAATGGAATTTGTCCGTCTTGATGAATATGGAAGTATTGGTATAAAGGAATTAGCCGCCTATGCCGATGCAACTCCGGATATTATGGCATATCGCTCGGAAATATCAAGCTTTGACAGAACGAAAATAGATTCTATCAATTTTGAAATAGCATATGGTACAACTCATAAGGGGATTAATGCATATAGCGGTTTTCAGAGCATACCACAATTCAGGATTGTCCTGATGCATCCGGAAAATGTGGATTTTAATAATCGGATTAAGCTTGTCCCCTATACACTTGCTGAACATAGTGAAGAGCTAATAGATGAAGCCTTTACATACAATCGCACGGCTTTTGGAGATGGTGAACAGATGGGTAGCTATGGCTATACCTATAAGTATAACAATTCCGAGACTGTAGAGATTCCGATTCGCTTCTTCAGTGGAGAGAGATATGGTAGCTTTACCCTGTGGGCGTGTGGAGAAAATGCGCTTGATAATAATTCCTTAGTGTATAAATATGCTGCAGATATCTTTTATTTGGTTGATGGCGACCAAGTGACATTATGCTCCTATCATCGTTTCTTAAAAAGAACTAACGGAACAGACACAACGCCCGAGGAGGCTAGGGAAATGTATGTGCTTGAGAATAGAATATATTCAATTGGTAGTGGAGAGCTTGAAGGCTTTTGCAGGCCATTAACAATGCTTGCGAATGCTTTGTATCAGGATAAAATAGAATTCGTATTATCCTTTGGGTGGGATTATACTTCCGCCTTTAGTACAACTTCGCCGTCAGGGTTTACGGAGCTTGATTGTGAGTCCTTTGACATCTATGCGGGCGGGTATAATAACAAAACCGTAAACGAGCCCTTTGGTATGGAAAAAAACACGTGTATTCATGAGTATCCTGTGATAAAGCGAATACCAAAATATTATAGGAACCAACAAATAATAGCGGTCGATGAGAGAAGCTTCACAGTAGAAGGACGCATCCCTTTTGGTCTTGATTGCTGTGATGAGCATAGCTTAGGCTCATTTGACATCAATGTAGACTCGCTTTACAATATATACGGTCGAACGATAGTTTTCTGGTATAGCCATTATTAATTGAGCTATCAAAAATAGTTTGGTGATTTATTATGATAAATATTATCAAAATCATAACAGTTATATTATGTTTATACCAAGGTCGCAAAATTTGTTCCTACCGCAACAGGCAACTACACGATTGAGCTGGAGGATAATGGAGCAAGTCAAACATATCTTGCAGTCATAGATCTTACACTTAATACGGCAATTACAATAGACAATACACAGAACGGGGGCGGAGGGGCGTATGCAAATACGCAAATAACCATGAATATGGAGGCCGGTCACGCATATCTGATTGTTTATTCGCGTACGGCAATTCATGTTCCGTTTGAAGCCTTTACGCTTACTGTAATTGCTAGTGTCCCAAACGAGGAATAGTGCATTAATTTATCCTATCCCGTATCTGGGGTTGCTCCATAGCACAAAAACCGAACGCTATGCGCAGTCATAATCAAAAACCAAGGTCAAATCGGTTGATTGATCTTGGTTTTTTGTTGCCTTTTTACGGTTGAATGGTCAAAAGCAATTTGGCTTACCGCCTTTAATTTTTATGTCGCAACGGTTGAAGAGCTGCTCTTGGGCGCTAATTGTAATAAACTGTTGACAATTGTGAAATAATATGATACAATGAGGGAAGGAAGTTGACAGGTAAACATTTATCTATCGACAAAAACCGAGGAAAGGGGATGGAATCCTAAGAATTGGATAACTTCAGATTTGAGAGATTTACTCTTCTGCTTGACGGAATACACAAGGGCATCAACAAGCTAAAGGACGAGCTGGCTCCCTCGTTGGGAGTTAAGAGCGTGCATCTTTTATGGATCTACCATTTGTGGCGCAGTGAGGAGGGCTTGACCGCTGCCGAAATTGCCCACGCAAGGAAGATCGATCGCTCCTTGGTTTCGCGAGAGATTGAGATACTTGCTGAGGGAGGCTATGTTACCTTTGCCGAGGCGAGAGGGAGACGCAGAAAGTACAATGCCAGAATAGCCCTGACCGAAAAGGGTGAGGAGCTTGCAAGGAGGATTGCCGAGGAGGCAATGCGTATTCAAAGCTCGGTTGACGAGGGCATATCGAGCGAGGAGCTGGAGCAGTTCTATTCCACGCTTGAGAAGCTTTACGGTAATTTTAAAAACCTGATAGCAAGGGCTACCTGATATAATTTACAGTTAATTTAGTAAAAGGAGAAAAAGAAAATGGCTGAAAAGAGAATTCGCCCCAGATATCACTATGAAAATGTAAGAGAGATGATTGAGGATGTTGGCGTAAGATTTAAGGATCACGGCGCTTATGCTTATAGAATTAACCCCAGGGATAAGGAAGACCATATCGTAAGAAAGACCTACGAGCAGCTCCGCGATGAGGTTCGCGCGCTTTCCACCGCTTTTATCAAGGCGGGCTATGCGGGCAAGCATATCACCCTTATTGGCAAGCTGTCCTACAACTGGGTTCTTGTATATTACGCAACCCTCTGCACAGGCTCGGTGCTTATTCCGCTTGACAAGGATTGGACCGCGCCCGAGCTTTCTGCTACCGTTGCAAAGGCTGATACAGATGTGCTTATCTGTGACAAGGAGATTATGGAAAAAGGTGAGCAGATTGCCGCCGAGGTCGGTCTTACAACCCTTATTTCCACGGGAGAGGGAATAGACACTATGCTTAAGGAGGGCGTGGAGGCCTTCGCTCTTGATAGCGCTCCCTACTTCAACACCGAGATCGATAACGAGAAGATGGCTCTTCTTGTGTTCACCTCCGGCACCACGGGCAAGGGCAAGGGCGTTATGCTCTCGCAGAAGGCTATTACCTGGGATTTGGAGGATGTTGTCGGCTTCATCGGCTTCTCGGACAAGTCGGTTGGAGTTCTTCCTCCCCACCACACCTATGGCTCTACCGTGTCCATCTACGGACAGAACAGCGTTGGTATTGAGGTTTACATCTCCTCCGGAATACGCTACATTCTCCCCGAGCTGAAGGAGCAGAAGCCGGGACACTTGGTTATGGTTCCTCTTTATCTTGAAACCTTCTACCGCAGAATTCAGGCGACTCTTAAGGATAAGGGCAAGCTCAAGACGGTAAACAGAATGATAAAGGTTTCCAACTTCCTTCGCAAGATTGGTATTGACCTTCGCAGAAAGTTCTTCGGTCAGATACTTGAGTCCTTCGGCGGAAGGCTTGATCTCGTTGTTTGCGGCGGCGCGGCTATTAACCAGGATATGATAGACTTCTTCGACGGCATCGGCATCGAGGTTCTTAACGGCTACGGCATCACCGAGTGCGCTCCGCTTATCTCGGTTAACCATTCGGGCAGAATTGTCAAGGGCAGCGTCGGCTTCCCCATCGACGGCGATATTGTCCGTATTGATGACCCCAACGAGGATGGCGAGGGCGAAATCTGCGTCAAGGGCCCCAATGTTATGCTTGGCTATTTCAAGGATGAAGAGGCGACCGCGGATGCGATGACCGAGGACGGCTACTTCCGCACAGGCGACTACGGCAAGCTTACCAGCGGTGGCTCTATCACCATCACGGGAAGAAAGAAAAATCTTATAATCCTCTCTAACGGTAAGAATGTTTATCCCGAGGAGATTGAGAGCGAGTTTGTTGCGGTTCCCGGCGTTATCGATGTTATCGTATACGAGGGACAGTCCAAGAGGGGTATTGAGGAGAATAAGATTGTTGCCGAGATGTATCCCGACTATGATTATATGAAGAACAACGGCATCGAGGATGTGTACGCATACCTGTGGCAGTTCGTCACCGACTACAACAAGAACGCCGTTCCCTACAAGAAGATTGGCGTGCTTAAGGTGCGTACCGAGGAGTTCCCCAAGAACACCCTTCGCAAGATTATGAGATTTAAGCTTGATATGACTATTGATTGATATTCATGCTCCCCCGACCGAGGTCGGGGGAGTTTTTTGTCGGGGTGAATTATACTATCAAGTGCAACACCTTAAAGAAAAAAGAACAAAGTGGGACGAAGCGAGATAGTGTGGGCAAAAGATAGACATGCTAGATAAGATTAGGCATTAATTGAACGATTACACAGAGAAAATACAACTATTCAAATATCAAAAATGGGGCACCGCAAAATAGATGCGGCACCCCAAGGTATTAAAGAATGAGTATCTTTCAAAATTCCGTCCCATTATAGTTGATTTTGTAAATTGGTCTTCCAATTCCTTTGCCTTGGTAAATTAATATGCGTGTTCAACATCAATCGTATCGGTAGAATCAACATCGACATTAACCAAACGTGTTGACATGATTTCTCTTATGTTCACAGGAAGACTGTCTATGTGTAATGGTGCCTTAGGAGAGCAAATTTTATCATAAGTATCGCCCGAAGCATCAAGGCAATATAACCCTTTCCTTGACAAATGGATTGCATCATTAATTAAATCGTTGTCATCATATGGTACTTCGAGCTGTTCCGAAGTAGTCTCTTCAAGCACATTCATAAAGAAATTTACAAGCAAATCATTTGATTCTCTGTCCGCACAAACGAATTCTGGAACATTACCCATCCCCCCCGAAGTGAATTCAAGAATGTATCCGTTCTGATCAATAGCAAACCACATAAGATCTTCACATTGTAAATCAATATTAGTTATTCTCATAATAAATCTCCTTAATCATCAATTAGATCGCCAAACATCTTTTTGCAGTTATCACAAAAAGGCATTGTCTTGCCTGTTCTTGGTCTAATAGCCTTTGTTAGTCGTATATTGGATATACTTGCTCCGCGCAACAAAAGATCATTGACAGCGTGGAATTCTGCACATACACCTACGGTGTTTTTGCTTGTAACCCCCAATGAACCAATTCCCCCAATTCTATTGGCTCTTTCAATTAGAACAGGGTGAATATATGAAGGAATAGCACCGGCAAATGATGCCGAAGTTTTACCTGTGCTCACATCATATGCACCCACAGCCATTGCTTTAGATCTCCCACCTGCATGGTTAGAAATCATATTTTTTACTTTGCTTTCTGCTTTTGCCTTGATCTGAACTACTGGGTCTGGCACATGATTTTGTTGCCCAAAAGTACCATTAAAAAGCCCGCTACTGCTCTTACTCATTGTTTTTCCTCCTTTCAAAAGCTTTCGCAGTTTCAGAAGAAAAAGCAATGATTGTGATACCTTGTTCTTTCAGTTTTTCTATGCAGGGATAGTTAGCTGAACCATAAATAACAATGGTGTGCGGTTGCAGCACACGAACAAGCTCCTCGAGCCCTCGTTCAAAGCGAACTCTGTCAATGTATTTTCGAGGACTGCCACCAACCGTGCCGATGGCAACAACGGAATTCTTATCTATCCCATCGAAGCAATAGCGATAACTCTCCGGCGTACCCCATCTAACATTATTGATGATAGGGATTCCGTTTGTACCAAGCCAATATCCGAACACTCGCATCCGATATGTATTATAGACTTTGAGCGGCTCGGGAAAGTCTTGGTAGGTTGAGAAGTCTGGCGTGATAACACCTGCAAAATGACGAAGAACTTTTAATGCATGTGCTGAGTCATGCCAAATGCCACGTACTCCGTCAAATTTGTAGTCATCCATGTAGAAGCAAACAAAAGCATTGTATGTGAAGTTTTCATTCTTCAAGCGCAATTGCTTTTTGTAAATGCTCTTTGCTTCTTCCCAAGTGATGACCTCCTCGGGAAGCTTCGTTGCAGTGGTAGGACAATAAGGGATATCGTTTAGACCAAATATGGCACCCTTGCACATATAAGCGTTAAAAATATCCTTGCACCCTGTTCGTGGTTCTTTAATTATACCACAGTTAGTCTCTTTTTTCAAGGTATATCACCTCCGATAAAATAAATTTACAACAATGCCCATACCACTGGAAATAATAGTAGATTTGTGGTATAATAGAAAAGAGCAAACTACTTGGCTGTTGCACATACATTCTATCGCAATTTGAGGTGGTTTTCGTTATCGTAAAGTTTCTGAAAAGTTTCTGGGAAAAGGGGGATATAAGATGCTCAATTTTGCATCCTTTATCAAGGCAATCAAGCCATTCGCTAATAATATTGGAATATCGGACGAGGATTTTGTTAGCGGTTTGATTGACTATATAAGCGCGGAATTGAAAATTGTTGTTAAAAACAAAAAAGGAGATAATCCCTATTATATAACAAAAAGCAAAATCAGCCTTTTGCTCAATCAAAAGGAAGATATATCATCAACAATAAGGGTTCCTTTCTGTAAGCTTTCCGCAAAACAAGCTCTTATGAAAGCTCTCCCGCCATTCTTTGACGATTACTTAAACAAATCAAGGATGGTTGCTCTTGAGCAAGCATTAAAAGAACTTGTGCAAATGGATTATTCCCTAGATGATGTTGTTAAAAGCGAATATCTTGCCCTTCAAGGCATCGAGTTGTTTGCGGCGGTTTTAATTGAAGCCATAAAAGCAAACAATCTAAAAGTACATAAGGAAAAAATACTTTGGCAAAGTGGAAACAATGCTATCAAACTTGTCAGCGGTGACTTAATTAAATTAGCTTTTGATAATCAACACATAGAACGAAGAATAGTGGTTGTTCCCGTAAACACTGCCTTTGATACTCAACTCACAACAAACCTGGAAGATGAAATATGTCCATTGGTGTCTGAACAAACTATTCATGGGCAATGGCTTTTACGCATTCTACAAGTGATGGACAAGCGGGAATTGGATCAGCGGATTCAAAAACACCTAACCGTAGCCGGTATAACACCATCGAGCAAAAGCCAAGGAAAAGGTGGTAACAAAAATAAATATCCCATCGGAACAACGGTAGTTATTCAACACGAGAACACTATTTATTATTTGCTTGCCATTTCGGACTTTGATGGTAGAAATTTGGCAAGAAGCTCAAAAGATTCTATTAAAAAAGCAGTAGAAAAGCTTCTTGATTATTATGATGAGCTTGGGATGGGATACGAAATATATATTCCCGTGCTTGGGACTGGCAAATCAAGAGCGCGTCTACAACCTAAAGAAGCGTTGCAACTAATAAAAGAAACCTTCTTAGCACACGCAGAAAAAATCAATGGACAAATACATATTGTTGCATTGGATACTATGATAGCAGAGTTAAACTAACTCGGAAAGGACCAAATGCATTACAGAACTAGATTATATTTAGCGGCTGAATGGGATGGGGATAAAGATCTTATTGATCAGCTTCATGATTGGAACAATAGCGAGTATTATTCGCTACACTTTTCAGATGCTCACGATCTTAAGCAGAGTTATGATTGGAGCTTAGCATGTACGATTAAGCGTTCATTGGCAGATCGTATGAGTGGATCGAAAATCTTCCTTTTGATTGTAGGAGCACACACAAATTCTGTAACAAAAGGCGGTTGCCAATATTGCTCTTATTATTCATCTGCACGGAAAAGGTGTACCAAAGGGCACATGGTCGATTACAGCAGTTTTATTCAGTATGAATGCGAGAAGGCTGTTAAGGATGGGTTAAGTATCATAGTTGTATACAACGATAAAATTGTTGATAGAAACAAATGTCCCGAAGCAGTTAGATACCTTGGTGAACATATTGCAGCATATCATTGGGTTTATTCGGGATATGCGCTAAGAAAGGTATTGAATTATCAAGGCATAAAAAGGACTATCAATAACGCAAAATAAAAGGTATCATTCAAAAAGTATTATAATAAGTACAACACATTTTTTGAAAACTGAATAGAAAGAAGAAAAAAGATTAATGTCCCCTATCGAGCTCGCTTTTGAGACTATTCAATAGGGGACAACTCTTTTACTCTTTTCTATTACAGCCTTTTCCGTCAGGAAAAGCTTTACTCGCAGAGCGAACTTCACAGCATTAGAGATCCTTCGGCTCCGCCTCAGGATGACACAAAGGGGCTTGCGCACTACACCTTCCCCGTGGGGAGGGAGGCTTTAACATGAGCTTGGGTTGAGCTTGCTCTTTGGGCAGCCAACATTACAAGACACCTCATCCGTCTTGCACAGCAAGACACCTTCCCCTCGAGGGGAAGGCTTTAATAGTGGCGTGCCTTCGGTATGGTGGGGGCGTGCCTTCGGTATGGTCGGGGGCTTGCTCTGTGGGTTATCCCACCTTAATGACACCTCATCCACCGCTCTGCGGTCCCCCTGTCTCGCTGCGGCTCGGGCACAGAACGGCTCTTGCATTATTAATGCAATTCACTACCGTTCTGCCGCTTCGCTACCCACTGGGGAAGGCTTTAAAAGTGGCGTGCCTTCGGTGCGGTGGGGGCTTTGCGGGTTTTCTGGGAGGTGGCAGGAGCAAGCCTCCGACCTACGATGCAGGGCTTTGGTGTGGCTAGGCTTGCTTTGCCATCATTCAACCGTCACAAATGGCGCACGGGTATTGACAAATAGCACTTCAGGACTTAAAATATAGGCGAGGTGATTAATATGAACAGATATATAGAGCTTATGGCAAGGACGCTTGATGCCTACTCGGATGGGGACATAATTGAGTACACCGAGAGGGTGGAGAGAGAGGGGCTGACCGAGCACGGCTTCCCCCGTCTTGCTGTAAATCTTGGCATTTTAATTTCACACGGGTATAGGGTAGGGCTTTTGCCCCTCTTTATTCGCATGATGGATCTCTGCTGCCGTGAGATACCCCGTGTCAGGGCTGCGAACAACTTTTCTGTAAAGGAAATAATTCTTTGCATTCTGGAGCTTGAGCGGACAGAGCTTGTGCCGAGGGAGAGAATTATGCTCTGGCGGAGTCAGCTTTCCTCCATTGACAGGTGGCAGGCATATGAGCTTGTTGTAAGGAGCAGAGAGGAGACCGCCTTTAACTGGGTGCTGTTTGCCTCGGTCAGCGAGCATCTGCGTGGGCTTGTAGGTCTGTGCGATGACGAGGGCGAGTTTATCGAAACCCAGCTGGCTACCCAGATGCGTCTCCTTGATGAAAACGGGATGTACCGCGATGATCTTTTCCTTGCTACCATTGTCTATGACTATGTTTCAAGGGGGCTTTTTGCCCAGCTTCTTGCCTTTGGATACAGGGGCGAGTTTGCAAGGAGGATGGACGAGAGCCTGATGCGCGCAGGGCTTCTGTCGCTTGAAAGCCTGTCGGCGCTTGGCGAGATACCCTACGGAGGCAGGAGCAACCAATTTCTGCATAACGAGGCAACCGCGCTTATCACGCTGGAGTATGAAAGGCGCAGATATGAAGGGCTTGGAGACATAGAGCGGAGGGATGCCTTCGCCGCCTCCATCGATAGGGTGCTTTCCTCGCTTGAGGGCTGGCTTAGCAGGGAGCCACTCTCGCACATCAAGAACGGCTTTAACCCTCGGGGTGGCTATGGCTGCGAGGAGTATGCCTACTTCGATAAGTATATGATAACCACCGCCTCAAGCCTCTATGCCGCATATATGATTTCCTATCTTGATAATGTGATTATCGAGGATTGCGCATTCCCACAGGCGGAATATAAGGGCGAAGCACGCACCTATGTAGCCTCCTTATCCAATCATTTCGGTCAGACGGTGCTTAAGGCGGGGGATTATACGGCGCAGGTGTCCCACAGGGCGAAGACGGGCTATGACGCAATAGGCCTTGGTAGGCTTCACCGCAGGGGCGCACCGAGCGAAATCTGTCTGTCGGTTCCCTGTCCGCCAAAGCCCACCTACTCCATAGGAGGGGCGGAGCCGCTGCCCCTCTCGCTTATCGGTCTATCCGCACTGGATAGGAGTGCGCTCGAATGCGAGGAATGCAATCTCCTTGAGTCGATGGTGTCGGGGGATATAGCGGAGGTGAGCCTTTTTGCAAATCAGGTTACAACCACATATCGGTTAAGCCCCGAGGGGCTTTCCGTCACCGTGCATGGCGAGGGCGAGCTTTGCCTTTATCTGCCTATGCTTGAAGAATGCGGCTTGGGCGAGCCTTTCTTGGAAATAGGGACGAATAAAGCCCTGCTGCAATACCGCTCCTGGCAGCTTGAATATCTGACAAATGGCGAAATATTTGACACGGGTAGCCTCTCTTATAACAGAAACGGCGTATATAGACGGCTGCTTGTTCGCGGAAGAAGCGGCCTTGCGGTTGATATCAAAATAACAAAAATGTAAACAATTAAATACAAAAAAGAGACATTATGCAGGCATAATGTCTCTTTTAAAATGGAGCTAAAGCTCCTCAAGGAACTCGCCAATTCTTCTCAAAGCCTCCTTGATATGGAGGGTGGAGTAGCAATAGGATGCGCGGATAAAGCCCTCGCCCGAGTCGCCAAAGGCGGTGCCGGGAACAACAGCTACCCTCTTGGAGTAGAGCAGTCTCTCGCAGAACTCCTCGCTTGATAGCCCTGTGGATTTAATAGATGGGAAGGCATAGAAGGCGCCCTTAGGCTCTCGGCATTCAAGCCCTAAATCATTGAAGCCCTTGACGATAATCTTCCTTCTTACATCATATTCCTCCAGCATCTCTCCCACCTCCTTGTCACAGGAGCGGAGCGCCTCTATTGCCGCATACTTTGAGTTTGTTGTGGCGCAAATAATTGAATATTGGTGTATCTTGGTTATCTGGCTCATTAACGGCTCGGGGCCACAGGCATAGCCCATTCGCCAGCCCGTCATTGAGAACGCCTTGGAGAAGCCGTTTATAAGGATGGTCCTCTCCTTCATCCCCGGGATATCGGCTATTGTTGTGTGCCTTGTTCCTCCAAAGGTAAGCTCTGCATATATCTCGTCGGAGATGACGAGGATGTTCTTGTCACGAAGAACCTCGGCAATTTTCTCAAGATCCTCCCTTTCCATTATTGCGCCCGTCGGGTTGCAGGGGTAGGGGAGAATAAGCGCCTTTGTTTTTTCACTTATTGCTTCAAGTAGCTCCTCTTTTGTAAGCTTGAAGCTGTTTTTTGCCTGAGTATTGATAATTACGGGAACTCCGCCTGCAAGCCGCGTTATCGGCTCATAGCATACATAGGAGGGCTGGGGGATTATTATCTCATCCCCCGGATTTGTCACTGCTCGGATTGCCGCATCTATTGCCTCGCTTCCTCCCACGGTTACCAGGATTTCGCCCTCGGGGTCATAGCTTGGTCCGTATTTTCGCGATACATATGCTGAAATTTCCGACCTAAGCTCGATAAGTCCGCGGTTTGAGGTATATCTTGTGCAAGCCCTCTGTAGTGATCTTATGCCTGCTGAGCGAATCTGCCAGGGGGTCCTGAAGTCCGGCTCGCCGACGCCCAGGGAGATTACACCCTCCATTGTGTTTGCTATATCAAAGAATTTGCGGATTCCCGAGGGCTTCATCTGCTGAACGGTAGCGGATAAAAGCTTCGTATAATCCATCATAACAGTATTTTGCTCCTTCCGTCGTCCTCGCTTTTTGTAAGCTCGACTCCGTACTCCTTGTATTTTCTCATAATGAACTGGGTAGCCGTGGAGGTCACGCCATCGATGAACGCCAGCTCCTTGGCAACAAAGCTCGACACCTCAAGGAAGGTCTTGCCCTTTACAACAACCGAGAGGTCACAGGCTCCCGACATCAGCGAAACCGACTCCACCTCGGGGTAGGAGGCAATCTGCTCGGCCACCTCCTCGAAGCCGAAGCCTGCCTTTGGCACAACCTTAAGCTCGATGATTGCGCTGACCGTCCAGGTGTCCACCTTGTCCCAGTCGATAACCGTCTTGTAGCCGCGGATTATTCCCTCCGCCTCCATTGCGGCGATCTCTCTTTCAATCTCTTCCGTGGGTCTATTCAGCACCGCCGCCATATCCTGTGTGCTCATCCTTGCATTGCTCTCAATTAGCTTTAGTAGATCCTTGTTCATAATACCTCCTTAAATAAAAAAGTCCATAGCATACCTATATGCTACGGACGGATTACCCGTGTTACCACCGTGCTTCGGCACCCCTCGCGGAGCTACCCTCGGACTCTGTGAGTCTGCGCTTTGTCGGGCGCACCCGTGGAGCTTGTGGCATAGCCTTTCTCGCTCCCCACTCGGCAGAAGGCTTCCTGCGTCGGTACCGGGGGCTTGCACCGTCCGCCCTCTCTCTGTAGGTCCTCTACGCATTACTATCTCTGCCTATTGCGTGTTTTGTATAGTGTAATTATACTAGGAATCTGGGGTTTTGTCAAGAGAAACTTTTGCCTCGGGCTGTATAAAAATAAAACAATTGACATTCCTTTAAGAATGTAGTAATATATATAATATGAAGCTTTGTAAATAAGAATGTGAGGAGAACGGTATGTATATTGCCGACCTGCACTGTGACAGCCTGTCCCGTGTCAATGCGGACAACGGCTTGATTAACAAATACAATATGTCGAGGGAGTACCCTGCGCTCCAGCTTTTTGCCGAGTTTGTGCCGAGAGGGGAGGAGCAGCCCTCGGCAAGAAGGCGCTGCCTGATGCATTATCTTGATGTGTTTATCTCGGAGGAGAGGCGCTTGGGGCTTGTCCCGGTGACTAGCTGCCATGATCTGAACTTTGCCGTTGAATGCGACAAGCGCTCTGCCATTTTGTCCCTTGAGGGCGGCGGAGGGCTGTTTGCCGAGTCGGAGGAGCTGGGAACGCTCTATCGCGCCGGACTCCGTGTAATGGGACTTGCCTGGGATTCCAACGAGCTTGCCGCCTGCTCGGGCGAGGTTGATGACTATGGGCTTACCGCCGAGGGGGCGAAAATGGTTGAGAGATGCTCCGAGCTTGGCATTGTGCTTGATATCTCGCATCTGTCCGACAGGGCGGCGCGCCAGCTGATGGAGCTTACTGCCTACCCGGTGATTGCCACCCACTCTAATCTGCGCGATGTTTGCGGAGTGTCAAGAAATCTGCCCCTCGATATCGCGCGCAGTGTTGCTCGCCGCGGCGGTGTTATCGGGCTTAATCTCTGCCCCTCCTTCCTGAACGAGAGCGGCAAGGCAGATGCCTCTGACATCTTCAGGCAGGTTGACTATGCGCTGGAGCAGCTCGGTGAGAATGCTCTCGCCTTCGGGCTTGATATCGATGGGATATCCTCCTACCCTCAGGGCTTTGACGAGAAGGGGAGCATTCACGATAGGCTCATCGAGCTTTTGTTAAGCAGGTATAGCGAGAGTGTTGTAGAAAGAATTGCAGGCTTGAATGCTATCGAGTTCTTTAAGAACAATTTGTAAAAAACATAGGAAAAATATAAACAAATAAACATAACAAACCGAAAAGGAGATTGAAAAATGGAAAGATACGCATGGAAGGGAAGAGTAAAGGGCGACATTGCAGAGTACAAGCGCCGTCACGATGAGATCTGGCCCGAGATGAAGGCTGTGCTTGCCGAGGCAGGCATCACCAACTACTCTATCTGGAATGTTGGGGACGAGCTGTTTGGCTATTATGAATGCAAGTACGGAGGCGAGTATGCTGCCAAGGTTCAGGCTGACTCCCCTGTTATTGCGCGCTGGAATGAGTACATGGACGATATTCTTGAGCTTGAGATGGAGCCCGGCGGAGCGCAGAAGAAATTGGTTGAGGTATTCCGCTTCGAGTCCTGATAATTATACCATATCAAAAAAATGCTTACCCCTTCGTTGTGAGGTAAGCATTTTTTGTTTTCTTTGAATTTATTTAATAGTTATGAATGTGGCTTGCGGTTAAAGGGCGGCGAGTGTTTCCATTACATAGTCGCCAAACTCCTGGCAGGTAGCGCCCGTGTCTCTGCCGGTTATAACCAACCTTTTTTCCTCGAAGGAGCAGATGTCCAGCGCTCTTTCAAGCCTGTTCGCTCTATCCTGCAGGCCTATATGCGACAGGAGCATTACACAGGCGCGGAGCATCGAGCAGGGGTCGGCATAAATAGCCCTTCCCTCCTTGACCATCCTGGGCGCAGAGCCGTGGATAGCCTCGAACATTGCGTATTTCTTTCCTACATTTGCGCATCCTGCTGTGCCCACTCCGCCCTGGAATTCTGCCGCTTCATCGGAGATGATATCACCGTAGAGGTTGGGGAGCAGAAGTACCTGGAAGTCGCGCCGCCTCTTGGGGTCGATGAGCTTTGCCGTCATAATATCGGCATACCACTCGTCGGTAGTAATCTCGGGGTAGAGGTCGGCAACACGGTGGCAATCCTCAAGGAAGTTGCCGTCTGTGATCTTGATTATGTTTGCCTTGGTAACAAGTGAGACGCGCGTTCTGCCGTTGCGGCGGGCATAATCATAGGCAAGGCGAGCTATTCTGTCAGAGCCTTGTCTTGTCGTGATGGTGAAGTCGACCGCTAAATCCTCGGTCACATTGAAGCCCTGAGAGCCGACAGCATAGCCGCCCTCGGTGTTCTCGCGGAAAATGCACCAGTTAATCCCCTCGGCGGGAACCTTTACGGGACGGATGTTCGCAAAGAGGTCAAGCGCCTTGCGCATTGCTACATTTGCGCTTTCAATATTCGGCATTCCGTCGCCCTTCTGCGGCGTGGTGGTCGGCCCCTTAAGGATTATATGACAGGATTTCAGCTCCTCCATAACATCGTCGGGGATTGCCTTCCCCGCCTTGATCCTGTTCTCTATTGTAAGCCCGTCGATGCCTATAAAGCTGATTTTCCCCGAGTCGACAAGGTCGGAAAGAATGTATTCGAGCACCCTTCTTGCCTCGGCGGTAATCGTAGGTCCGATGCCGTCTCCGCCACATACACCGATGCGGATATTATCCAGGGAGGCGTAGTCTACAAAGTCGCCCTGAGCCTTCATATTCTCGACACGGGTGAGCTGTTGTTCAAGAATTTTGCGGAATTTCGCGCACGCCTCGTCCAGATTGCTGTTGTAAATATCTGTTGACATTTTGCTTCTATGCCTCCTGCTTTGTATAGTTGAGAAGTCCACCTGCAAGCAGGATTTTTCTCTGTCTTTCGCTTAAAGCCAAGCTCGCCTCAATTTTTTTGTCTTGCGCGAGGATCGTGATGGAATCCTTGTCGGCTATTGCCGCTCTGTAACCCTCGATGACAAGCTCCTCGCCCTCGGCAAGTATATCGTAGTCGCTCTCGTTCTTCAGCAATATTGGAAGGATACCGAAATTGATAAGATTTGCCATATGTATTCTTGCAAAGCTTTTTGCTATGACCGCCCGAATACCGAGATAGAGAGGAACTAATGCCGCATGCTCTCTGGATGAGCCCTGACCGTAGTTTTGTCCGCCCAGGATTATTCCTCCGCCCTCGGCTCTTGCCCTTTCGGGGAAGGTGGGGTCACAGACGGTGAAGCAGAACTCTGACAGCTTTGGTACATTCGAGCGGTAGGGGAGAATCTTGCTTCCTGCCGGCATTATATGGTCGGTGGTTATATTGTCGCCAACCTTCAGGATTATTTTCTCTTTCAGACTCTCACTCGGGGCGACACCCTTGGGTATCGGCTTTATGTTTGGCCCGCGCTCGACAACCACATTCCTTGCTTCTTCAATGTCAGCGGGCAGCTCTATCATATTATCATTAACGGTAAAGCGCTTTGGCAGCTCGATTTTCGGTGCTTTGCCCAGAGTGGTCGGGTCGGTAAATACACCCGTCAGGGCAGAGATGGCAGCGGTCTCGGGCGAGACAAGGTAAACCTCGGCATCCTTGGTGCCGCTGCGCGCAAGGAAATTGCGGTTGAAGGTTCGAAGGCTTACTCCGCCGCTTCCCGGTGAGAAGCCCATACCGATACAGGGGCCGCAGGCACATTCAAGAATTCTTGCTCCGGCAGAAATCAAATCGGCAAGTGCGCCGCATTCCGCGAGCATTGTATAGACCTGCTTGGAGCCG
Source organism: Clostridia bacterium (assembly GCA_017462445.1). The sequence goes on along the minus strand of JAFTRB010000088.1, from coordinate 5,460 downwards.
GGGGAAATTGAGAGCGAGACATCCGGATGGATGGTTTTGCCCCTGAGAATGTGGGCAACGGTAAGCAGGTCCAGCATTGAGGAATTGGTGCAGGAGCCAATACAGACCTGATTTATCTTCTTTCCGACAAGGTCGGCTACCGCCTTTACATTGTCCGGGCTGTGCGGACAGGCAGCAAGAGGACGGAGGGTGGAGAGATTGATCTCATAGACCGCGTCATAGACCGCATCCCCGTCGGCGTACAGGGGGGTATAGCAGTCCTCTCTTCCCTGGGCGAGAAGGAACTCACGTGTTACCTCGTCAGAGGGGAAGATGGAGCTGGTTGCGCCAAGCTCGGCGCCCATATTGGTTATGGTAGCCCTTTGCGGAACAGAAAGGCCCAAGATGCCCTCGCCGCCATACTCTATAACCGCGCCGACGCCACCCTTGACACCGAGGGTGCGAAGCACCTCGAGAATGATGTCCTTTGCACCGACATAGTCGGGCAGAGAGCCGCTCAGATTTATGCGAATGATTTTTGGCATTGCGATATAATATGCGCCGCCTCCCATTGCAACGGCAACATCAAGGCCGCCCGCGCCTATTGCCAGCATACCCATTCCTCCGGCGGTGGGGGTATGGCTGTCCGAGCCGATCAGCGTCTTGCCCGGAACGGCAAAGCGCTCAAGATGAACCTGGTGACAGATGCCGTTTCCCGGGCGTGAAAACCTGATGCCGTGCTTTTTTGCAACCGTTGCAATATACCTATGGTCATCTGCGTTCTCAAAGCCGGATTGGAGGGTGTTGTGGTCGATATATGCCACCGATAGCTCGGTTTTTACCCGCTCTATTCCCATTGCCTCCAGCTGGAGGTACGCCATCGTTCCTGTGGCGTCCTGTGTCAGCGTTTGGTCGATGCGTATGCCGATTTCTGCGCCACGAAGCATTTTTCCGTCGACAATATGCTTGCTGATTATCTTTTCGGTTATTGTGTAACCCATTGTTTACATTTGTTCCTTTCCTTGTGGATAATTTTACACGGGGGTGCGTGATGTCTCTTCGTGCCTCCTCATCGCCTCCACCATGGCTTTCATCGCCTCCTCAATATGCAGGCTTGTCAGGCTGTCCGCCCTGTCACTGTCGCCCTCGAGCATTGCTTCAAGGATTGCCCTATGCTCCTCAAGACTCTTCTCCAGTCTTCCGGGCATGGCGAGCGACAGCTTCCTATAGGTTCTGGTGTTGCGGTGCAATTCAGAGAGAATGCGGCAAAGCATTCTGTTCCCCGACGCCCGATAAATAATGCTATGGAAGGTGGTGTCAAGCTCCTTTATTCGGTCGGCGTCCACTCTCGCGGTGCATTTTTCGGTGTTGCTCAGCACCTCGCGAAGCTCTCTTTCATCATCCCGTGTCAGCCTGCCTGTTGCCATAGCCGTGGCAAGCCCCTCCAGGCGCATACGAATGCGGTAGGTGTCTACAAGATCCTCGATCGTGACCCCTATTACAACTGCGCATTTGTGCGGTATAAGCTCAACAAGTCCCTCCTCGCCGAGCCTGTGGAGCGCCGCGCGTACCGGTGTTCGGCTGACTCCCAGCCGATGAGAGAGGGCGTTCTCGGTCAGCGCATCTCCTCTTTTATATACTCCGCACAGTATATCCTCCTCAAGTCGCAGGTAAACCTGCTCTTCAAGAGATTTCGATTTTTCGCTGATTATCACAACCCGTTCCTCCTTGTTACAAAATTATAATGAATATCCTCAGCCGTCAAAGCTACCGTCCGCCCTTGGCGCGACGCTGTCAATTATTGCGTAAAGCTCCTCGTCTCCCATCAGGGTCGTTCTTCCGTCGGCATAGAGCTGATCTATTGCCTCCTTGGTACGGATAACTATCGGGTCGCGCTTGTCTATCATCTTGTCGCCTGACAGACCAAAATGCTTGTTTATCCAGTACGCAATTCCGGCAAGCCCGGAGGTGTTGGATATTGCCACCTCGGCAGGTCTGCCCAGGATGAAGTCGGTATCAAAGACGTTATAAATCTCCTCGTCCTTAATTAGTCCGTCGGCGTGTACGCCTGCGCGCGTTACATTAAAGTTATCTCCGACGAAGGGCGTCATTGGCGGTATGTGATAGCCCAGCTCCCGCTTGAAGTATTCGGCTATCTCGGTGATTACCCTGGTATCCATTCCGTCAAGCGTTCCGCGAATGGAGGCGTACTCGATTACCATAGCCTCAAGGGGTACATTTCCTGTTCTCTCTCCTATTCCAAGAAGCGAGCAGTTGACCGCGGAGCAGCCGTATAGCCAGGCATTGACAGCATTTACAACTCCCATGTAAAAGTCGTTGTGTCCGTGCCACTCCAGCATATCGGAGGGGACATCCGCATAATGGTGCAGACCGTATACGATTCCGGGAACGCTCCTCGGCAACGCTACGCCGGGGTAGGAAACTCCGTAGCCCATTGTGTCGCACATACGGATCTTGACCGGAATGCCCGCCTGCTGGGACAGCTCGGTCAGCTCGTTTACAAAGGGAACGACAAAGCCGTAGAAGTCCGCCCTTGTAATGTCCTCCAGATGGCATCTTGGGCGAATGCCCGCGTCAAAGGCGTTCTTTACAACACCGAGGTAGTGATCGAGCGCCTCCTTTCTTGTAAGACCAAGCTTGTTGAAGATATGGTAGTCCGAGCAGGAAACCAAAATTCCCGTCTCCTTGATGCCCATATCCCTGACAAGAGCAAAGTCCTCCTTCTTGGCGCGTATCCAGGTTGTAACCTCCGGGAATTCGTAGCCCAGATCCATACATCTGAATGCCGCCTCTCGGTCCTTCTTTGTATAAACAAAAAATTCGCTCTGGCGTATTATTCCGTTCGGGCCACCCAAGCGATGCAGAAGCTTGTAGATGTCTACTATCTGATCGGCTGTGTAGGGCGCTCTCGATTGCTGACCGTCGCGAAATGTTGTATCGGTAATCCAAATATCATCCGGCATCGACAGAGGAACGCGACGGTGGTTGAATGCAACCTTGGGAATTTCTATATAGGGGTAAATGTCCCTGTAAAGGTTTGGGTTATCCACATCCTGGAGCGAATATTTGTATTGGCTCTGCTCCAGCAGGTTGGAGTGCCTGTTCTTGCTAATCATTTATCCGTTCGTCCTTTCTTTTATTGGTTTTGCAGCTATTGAAATGCAATATAATACTATTATATAATATGAATGCCCGGTTTGTCAATAATCCAAATTGTACTTTATTTGTACAATTTTAGAAAGACTTGTCGGTTTTTTTGCAAGTTTGGGCTTAAAAAATTGCAAAAGCGCGGCCAGAGCGCGGTTTTTAGCCCTCGGCGTTATCAGGCAGGGCGTTGGAGCGACGGGCGGTTTCTTCTGTGTCAGCCCCGGGAAGGTCGGAAGGGGTGAATTGCGCAGTGAGCATATGATCGCTCTAATAATTACAGAAAAACCGCAAAAAGGTTGAATTTGCGGAAGAAATGTGCTACAATCAAGATGTATATACACCTGCGTGGCAGGGTGGTTGTTTGCCACGGATATCCAATATGGAGGTTTACTATGAATTTACTCGGTAGAGCAGGCGACCCCGCCTTTTGGTCGGGAGAGGTCAGAGAGAAGGAGCATTTTGCAAAATTCCGTCAGCAGTGCTTGAATTATTGGGAGAAGCAGGATCTGGAGCACAAGCGGTTTGGCGTGCTTAATTATTCCGATTTCAAGCTTTTCTGGACCACAGGCGACAGGAAGATTTACGAGGCGCAGTATTTCGAGCGTAGAACGGCTATGGAGCATACTGTTCCTCTCGCCCTCATATACCCGGAGGAGCAAAAATATATGGACAAGGTTATGGACCTTGTATATCTGATGTGTGACGAGTACACCTGGTGCCTTCCCGCTCACCAGGGTAAGCTGGAGGAGAACTATGTTTCCAAGCTTGATCTCTTCGCCAGCGAGACGGGCTTCACCCTTTCCTTGGTTTACCACCTCTTTGGCGAGAGACTTGAGCCGCTTATCCGTAACAGAATTCTTTACGAGCTTGATCGAAGAGTTAAGAATGAGTTCCTATCGGTGGAAAACTACGGCTGGTGGGAGCAGGGACATAGCAACTGGACCGCAGTTTGTATGGGCTCGGTGGCTTGTACCTTTATGCTTATGTACCCCGAGCTGGTTGACGAGAAGCTGCTTGCGAGATTTAACAAGGCGATGGACGGCTATCTCTGTGGCTTTAAGGATGACGGCGTTTGCCTTGAGGGCTGCGGCTATTGGGCGTACGGTATGGGCTTCTTTGTTATGTACGCCGATATAGTTCGCACCTTCACAAATGGCAGGGTAGATTACTTCAAGATACCTAAGGTAAAGGCTATTGCAACCTTCCCACAGAAGATGTTTCTCTCCGGCGCTGCATCGGTTTCCTTTGCTGACGGTGGAAGAAGCCTTCACTACAATATGTGCTTGCTCCACAGACTTAAGGCGGAGTATCCCGATGATGTGCTTATCTACTCGCCCGATCTTGGCACTTACAGCAATGGCTGCGGCAGAATGCAGTATATGATTTTTGGCGCAGCCTGGCAGAGCGAGGAGTATTACAACAATCCTGCGGACGACACCGCTTGCTTTGAGTTCCACGCAACCGATTCCCAGTGGTATGTAAAGAGGACCGAGACCTACGGCTTTGCCGCTAAGGCAGGCTGCAATGCCGAGATGCACAACCACAACGATGTCGGCTCGTTCATCTTTGCAAAGGGCGGCAAGCAGCTTCTTATGGATGTCGGCTCGGGTACATATACAAGACAGTACTTCGGCCCCGAAAGATATACCATCACCGAGTGCGCATCCTTCGGTCACAGCGTGCCCCTCTTTGGCAAGAACTATCAGGGCGCGGGTGCTAAGTTTGCCTCCACCGATGTTGTATACGGCGACGGAAGCTTCTCTATGGAGATGAAGGGCGCGTATGCGCTTTCGGAGCTTAAGAGCCTGAAGAGAAGCTTCACCTGCTATGACACCTATGTAACCATGGTCGACGAGATCGATTATGAGGGCAACGAGGATGTGATCGAGCGCATTGTTTCGCTCATAAAGCCCGAAATAGTTGACACGGGTGTGGCCCAAATCGAGAATGCAACCATCAGCTACGATGCTTCTGTATGCACCGCAGAGGTCGTTGAGGTTGAGGGATACGGCATAAGAAGGGCACCGATTTACGCCATAGACTTTAAGCTTAATCCCGGTGTTACCCGTTTTGAGATTACAATTAAGTAAACAAATGTATACAAAAAGACCGCCCGAGGGCGGTCTTTTTGTTTTTTATTGTAGCCTTTAGCGAAAATAAACCACCACTTGGAGTGGTGGAATTAGAGATCTTTAGATACAAGTATTCCTCCTTGTGGTATAATGAAGATGGTCCGCCAACCAAAATCAAAATAACAAGGAGGAATAGTCAGAATGACTGACACAAGTAGTTTATCACATTCAAAGTGGAATT